>NZ_JAEHBO010000320.1:0-203 GCF_016483575.1 Bacillus cereus group sp. N12 | reverse complement strand
CTAAAAGATTTCGCCATTTTGTCAGATGGAACAACCTATAAAAATCCGAAGTTTTTTCGATTGTTAGAAGAGAAGTTGGCAAAAGCACAGCGTGTTCTTTCTAGAAGAATGAAAGGATCTTCTCGCTGGAATAAACAACGAGTAAAGGTAGCTAGAATTCATGAATACATGGCAAATGCTAGAAAAGATTACTTGGACAAAAT
>NZ_JAEHBO010000319.1:0-206 GCF_016483575.1 Bacillus cereus group sp. N12 | reverse complement strand
CGAATACTAATAGATCGAGGACTTAACCATATAATATGAAGCAATGTTATCTAGTTTTGAAAGAATATAAAAAACTTATTGACTTTAAAAGTTGAATAAGTTAAAATGATTCTTGTCTTAAATGAATATAGTCTGGTAATGATGGCAGAGAGGTCACACCCGTTCCCATACCGAACACGGAAGTTAAGCTCTCTAGCGCCGATGGT
>NZ_JAEHBO010000318.1:0-207 GCF_016483575.1 Bacillus cereus group sp. N12 | reverse complement strand
ATTGTCCCCTGTGCAATACAGAGTTCAATCCTTAGTAGCTGCTTAATATATTTGTCTAATTTTTTGGGTTCAGTTCATTTTTGGATAGTCTTTTTTTATTGAGGAAGTGTATGTGCAATGGGATAATGAAATAAAGTGAAACTTTAATCAGTGGGGGTTTTCTTCATCCCCCACTGATTATTAGCCTTCACCAATCGGGCTTTTACG
>NZ_JAEHBO010000317.1:0-207 GCF_016483575.1 Bacillus cereus group sp. N12 | reverse complement strand
AGGTCGGGGGTTCGATCCCCTCCGCCGCTACCATAAGGACCTTTAGCTCAGCTGGTTAGAGCAGACGGCTCATAACCGTCCGGTCGTAGGTTCGAGTCCTACAAGGTCCACCACTCAAAGTTTATATATCGGAGGTATACCCAAGTTCGGCTGAAGGGATCGGTCTTGAAAACCGACAGGCGGCGAGAGTCGCGCGGGGGTTCGAAT
>NZ_JAEHBO010000316.1:0-208 GCF_016483575.1 Bacillus cereus group sp. N12 | reverse complement strand
TGTTGTTGTCTTAGTATTTTATTTGTTTTATTGCATTCGGAATAGCATGTAATGCCTTTCTTTGAATAAGGTAGGGAAATCCCCCAGTATCCAAGACTAAATTTTACCCATACATCATTTTTTTGATGTAACTCTTGAAGATAAAAACTATTTAATTTTCAAGGAACAGTTATTAACTTAAAACTTATTATACGAGGAGGGTGTATCA
>NZ_JAEHBO010000032.1:0-52264 GCF_016483575.1 Bacillus cereus group sp. N12 | reverse complement strand
TATATTGTTTTCATTTACTAAAATTAAAAAGGATTGCAGAATGTTGGGAACCCTAAAGGGTTTCCCAACACTCTGAAAGAGCTTACTATATAGTAAGCTCTTCATTAAAAATCATTTATTTCACAATCGGTAATATTACTTCGCTTAATTTTACTGTAAGCTTCGTACCCGCTTTCGGTCTAATTGTATAATCATAGTCACTAGCAATTAAAACGATCCCAATTTGATGTCCTGCTTTAAATACATAATCATCTGGCTGCATGTCCCATGTAAATGTATAATCTTTTCCAGGTTGAAGCGCTGTTGAATTTTTTATACTATTTAAGTTTTGCGGGTCCATCCAACCTCTCGTAACGATTTCAGGCTTTGCTCCACCGTAATCAACAAGTAAAGCTGTTAAATTTGCTACAGAACGGTCAATATTTCCTTTGAATGAAACTTGCGGTGTACCGCTTATTCGTATATCTTTTTGCAACACCGGCATTGTATACACTAATCGATTTGCTACTTCTAATTCCGGGTTTGCTACTAATTGGTTTGATTTCATTTTTGCATCATCTACGAATGAGAAAACCTTATTAGCAGATCCCATACTTAATGGCAAATTGACTGCTTTATTACTTAAATACATTCGGATTTTTGACGGCACAGCCGCTGGATCTGGCCAATTTTTTAACCTTTCCCATGTTTTATTTTCTCGTTGTACATCAACCATTGGTTCATCCATAATTCCATTTTCAATTCCGTACAACCAATAATCTAACCATTTATTTTGTGTTTGCTGCCAGTTATTACTTGATGTTCCGCCGTGTCCACCTTGATGTAACCACATTTTACGAGGTACATCATTTTCTCCAAGCGCATCCCACCATTGCGCGAACTGCTTCGTTTTTACGTTCCAATCGTTTAAACCGTGAACGACAAATACGCTCGCTTTTACATTTTTAGCATCTTTCACATAGTTACGTTTATCCCAAAAATCATTATAATTACCAGTTTTCCGGTCTTGTCCATCAGTGAGCTCTTTTATAACTTGTCCGCAAACTTCAGGGTTTTCCCTTGTTAGTACTGCTTCTGCCATATTATCTGTATCTTCCCCTTGATACCCACCTGGTGCAATGACTGCGCCATTTGCACGATAATAATCATACCAACTACTAATCGCTGCGATTGGAATAATTGTTTTTAACCCTTCAACGCCAGTCGTCGCAACAGCATTTGGTAACGTACCATTATAAGAAACCCCTGTCATACCTACATTTCCAGTAGACCAATTTGCATTTACTTCTTTTCCATCTTCTGTATATGCTTTCGCACGCCCATTTACCCAATCGATGACAGACTTCGTCCCGAGTATTTCCTGTTCGTCTCCAGTCGTAGGACAGCCATCTGATTTTCCAGTACCGATACTTTCTCCTAAAATAACTGCATAACCTCTTGGCACGTAATAGTTTCCGTACGAACCAAGATTAACCGCTCCATACGGTTTTCCTTCATACGCATACAATTCTTCATCTACATTATATACAGGAACATCTTTTAATCCAGCTCGATATGGACTCATTTCATAAATAACAGGAACTTTCACATTCGGATCAGTTTTTGGACGCATAACCTTTACTGATACACGATCCTTTTTACCATCGCGATCACTATCAACTTCTGTTTCTACAAACAAATTTTCAATAATCGCTTCATCAAGTGAGTAAATAGGTTTTGTCATCCCATTTTCTAATTCAATTTTCGTGTTCGAATGTAATGCTTCTGAAACTTTTCCATTTAACTTAACGCCATTTTCATTTCTAGTGTTTGTTTCCTTATTTTCTGCATACGCAGTCATAGTAGAAACTCCTGATGTAATTGATAAAGATAAAATAGCTGATAGTGTAATTGCAATTTTCTTTTTCTCCATGCCCTTCCCTCCCCAATACTTCTCTTCTTACTATACAACAAAATTACTGAAAATTCAGTTTATATTTTATACAATAACTTGAGAAATTTGTAGAACATTCTCCCTACGAGCTTTCAAAATTATATAGTTCCACTTAATACTGTCTTATAATCATAAAAAAGCATCGTCTCCTATTGAAAATAGACGATGTTTTTTTAGTTTTTAATTAGCCCTTCTTCATATAAATATCAAATTGTATCTCTCCATCTATAGTAGAGACTCCATATTCAAAACCATGTCTTTCTAAAATACTTTTTACTATCGCTAGTCCTAATCCTGTACCTGATTTTTCTTTACTACGAGAAGATTCTAATACATAAAATGGTTCCCAAATTTTATCGATATCTTTAATTTGTTCAGCATGAATACCATTTTGAATTTGAAAATATATACCATCGTTTCTATTTTCTAAATAAATTTTTACATTTTGATTCGTTGTATATTTAATCGCATTAGAAATTAAATTTTGAAACACCATTCCCATTTTATTTAAATCGGCATAAATGATTGTATCACCAACAGTATTGTTCACTTGCAAATTGATTTCTTTCGATTCCAGTTCAATCTTATGTTTATCTATTATACTTTGGACTAGTGGCTCAATAGGGAATTCTTCTTTTTGTAATATATCTCTTTCTAGTTTAGAAAATCGTAATAACTCTTCAACTAGATTTGAAATTTGATCAGTTTGTTTAATAATTGTATCTACGTACGTACCATCATCTAACCCATCTTTTATTCCCATAGAATATGCTTTTACTAATGCTATAGGTGTTTTTAATTCATGAGTGATATCACCCATAAATTGTTTTAAATGTTCATTACGATCTGTTAAATCTTGATGTGCTTCATGCAATTTATCACTCATAATATTGATACTTTTGGCTAAGTCTCCTATTTCATCGTTCGTTTTCACTTTCGTTCTTTTAAACTTCAAACGTGAAATTTCTTCTGCAACATCACTTAATTCTTTCAATGGTGTCGTGATTGTTTTTGAAAGTATCCACACAAGTAAAATAATGAGAAGGAGTGAGAGACACAAAATGTATAAGTAAAATGTATTTAACGTATTAATAATTTCATTTGAATTTGCAATAGAAGTCCCAATTAAAATTATCGTATCATCTTTCGCAATATACTTAGCAAAAAAGCTTGCTTTTACCTTTCCTTGATCATATAGTTTATTCGATTGCCCTTCCGTTTTCACTTTTATGACTTCGTCTTTCGTAATCCACAGTTTATTTAATGTTACCTTCTTTCTCATAAGTTTTGTGTGTAGTGCTTCGTTCATATCAACTATTGACTGGTTGATTGGCGTATACACAATTGAAACATTACTTTCATTTTCAATTGTATGGACAACATCTTCTAAATCTTTTACTGATGTATTTTGTATTTGCATTGTAAATTTATTTAAGTTTTCACGTGTTTTATAAATATTATATTTCGGTAAAAGATAATTAATTAATAATAAAGAGATCATAAAAATAAGAATAACCGTTAAAGAAATGCTGAAAAATAGCTTTTTTCCAAGTTTATTCACTTTGTTCCTCCAGACTATAACCTAAACCACGATGCGTCTTTATAATATTCTCTCCGATTTTTTTACGCAATCTCCTCACATGTGTATCAACCGTTCTCTCTTCTCCAAAATAGTCAAATCCCCATACGATATCTAACAATTTTTTACGCGTTAAAATCATTCCTTTATGATTTAAAAAGCACTTTATTAATTCTAGTTCTGTTTTTGTAATATCTAATTCTATATCATTTTTATATACTTTATTTTTGGCGAAATTTATCTTTACATCTTGCACTTGAATTACATCATCCTGTTGTACAAGCTTTTTCGCTCGGGTAATTAGTACTCCTGGATGAAATGGTTTTTTCACATATTCATCTGCCCCGCTTTGAAGCGCTGCTAATTCATCTTCACTTTCACTTTTCGCCGTAAGCATTAACACTCTTACACTTGAATTCTTTTTTATTTCCTGACAGACTGTAATACCACTATGTTTCGGCATCATCCAATCTAAAATAGCTAAATCTATTTTCTCATCATAAAAAATTTGAAGTGCTTCCTCTCCATCTTTTGCTAATAAAACTTCGAAACCTTCTTTTTCAAAATAAGCTTTTAAAATTTTCAACATATCTTGTTCATCATCTGCAATCAATACTTTCATAATTTATCCTCCATTGCTTTTAAACAAAAACCAATTGTATCATACAACTTCTTTGTTACATGTATGTGACAGAAAAATATTTAAACCTTTTGAGGGTATAGTAAAGATGAGGTGTTGTATTATGAAAAAAAAAATCGGGGTCATTTCTCTTCTTTTCTTCCTATTATCAACAAATGTGCTCGCAAATACAAATCAACAAATTGAAGTGTTTGATTGCAAAAAAGAAATGGTCATTCAAAAACAATCTTTAGATCCAGCAATCGAAAAAGAAGCTGTTCAATACGCTAAAGCAATAACTGGACCATTTAAAAACTTAAATGTCGTTCCGAAAGATGGACATATGATAAAAATCCCTTTATCTAAACCTGTTTCTATTGCCAATCAATGGTTACATACTACAATAGACGAAGTACTTATACTGCTCCCACAAAATGAAAAACCTTATATTATGCTATATGATGATGAGAATAATCCGCATTTTTATTATGTGAAAGGTGATCCAAATAGATTATTGAAACAAATGAATGTTACATTATAATTTAAGAAAGATCCCACAAATATCATTTGCGGGATCTTTCTTTATCGGTTAACAACTTGATTTTCATTTAAAAAATGCATAACCTGTCTTTTATGATGGTTATCATGATCTACAAATTCTTTAATAATATATATAAGAGAATACGGCGTTCCAGTATGAGGACAATGTGATACTCCATTGGCAGTTACAGGTTTCTTTAGATTTCCAGCAGGCAATAATCTAATTTCTTTTACGAGTAACTCTCTTTTTGTTTTTGCTTCTTCAAGAAGTTTCATCTTAGATATACCTGATTTGGCATAACTAGATGCTATTTTATTATATGTATTAAAGTCAGGGAACTCCACTCCCTGTCCTTCTCTCACTGATGGTAAGACCTTACTTAAAAGACATTCATCCCAATTCATAATATGAGATACAATCTCACCAATAGTCCATTTCCCCTCTGATATTGGTGCCACCCACAATTCTTCTTTCATACCTTTCAATGTATTTAACCAAATTGAATATTCATTGAAATCATGAATAATTTTATTTTCTCCCATCATCCAATTCCCCATTCTAATAATAGATTCAAATAAATTATATCATCAATCCACATAAAAATAGAACAAAAGTTCTGTCAGAGTGGATAAATAATAATTCACTACATCCTTTTATATAAGTTCAAATAATGGCTCGCTCCTACATATTTTTTCCCTTTCACAAATCCACCCGAAGTATAAAATTTGTCACCCTGTTCCGTATCTGTATTTTAGACAACGATATTAAAATATTTTTTAGCATCACTTAAAATTCGCACTAACAGTAACCTTCCTAATCCTTTCCTTCGGTATTCTTTTGCAATATAAAATCTCCTTACCCTACCAATCTTATTATTTTCTGTATATGGATCCTCATTTAGCCCTCCTATTCCAATTAACTTTTCCCCTTGAAAAATACCATATAAACATTCTCCAGTTTTATTAAATACATTTATTTTGTTTTCATATTCATTTATTAATTTTATTAGGAAGTTAAAACCTCCTTCCTTACTGTCCTGAACGAGATGACTAATTTCATATTTCATTAAATTTTCTATTTGTTGAATATGTATATCTTTCAAGTAAATTCCCTCCCTTAATATAAAAATATATAAAAATGCTCAAGAATCATTTATTCTGAGCATTTTTATGGTTGTTACCTTATTCAATTCGTAGCATGCGTATTCTGCACTTCAGACAATATCCCCTTCAACTCCATTAAATCATCAATTACTATATCCGCACGAGCCAGTTCATCTTCTTGTGCAAAATCAAAATTGCATCCAATCGCAATTAAACCGTTATCTTTCGCTGCATTTATATCAGATAGTCGGTCTCCAACTACGGCTGCTTCTTTTATATCATATTTGTTCAAAATATTTTTGACTAAGTCACTTTTATTTAGCGATTGTATTTGTTCAATACTACATGTTTCAGTAACCCACTGATCCAAAGCATAATAAGATACGATTGCTTGTAAGTATTCTTTTAAGCCATTACTAGCAATGTATATTGAACAATTATTTTCTTTTATGTGCATAAATACTTCTTTTACATTTGGATATAAAGCACCTTTTCCGCTCTTTATGTTTTCAATTAATCTTTCCAAAAAATATGCGTCTGTTTGTTCTCTCGCTTCAATAGAATGGTCTGGTAATAACGTCTCCCAAACTTTCGGTAACGGCACACCCATAATTTCACGATACTTATCAATTGGCGTTACTGCATCCCATAATTGTAGTGACCGTAAATGATTAAAAGTATCATCTAGCGATACTTCTAAAATTTTATCTGTTTGAAATAACGTTCCGTCCATATCGAAAATTAGTGCTTGAAACATGTCATCCTCTCCTTACATAAGCTGCAAATATTCATCAATATCTTTAGAAATTTGTATAAAAGCTTTATCCCAAAATTCATAGCTTGTTATATCTATTTGAAAATGTTTTTTCATCAGCTCTTCTACTGGAGCTTTTCCTGTTTCTCGTAGAAATTCTTTATACTTTAAATGGAATGTACTTGAGTTTTGCTTCGCTATTTCTACTAAACTAAAACTTGCTAAATATCCAAATGTGTACGGATAATTGTAAAAAGGAACATCCGCAATATAAAATTGAATATATTTCATCCACACGAACGGCTGATATTCACTTAAAGCATGTCCATATACTTCTTCTTGTGCCAATATAGATAACTTCTCAATTTCGTCAGCACTTATGGGACCTTCTTTACATTTTTCATAAAAATTCTTCTCAAATTGAAATGATGCTCGAATGGCCATAACATAATTAAAAGTATTTCTTATTTTCCAGCTAAGTAATGACTTTTTCATATCTATACACTTTGTTGTTTCAATTAAATAGTTTATGAGTACTGTTTCAAAGAAAATAGACGCGGATTCAGCCGTACTCATTGGCAAATAATCATCTAAGAAAGAAGTAGTTTGTTCAAAACTCATATTATAAAAATGCCAAGCATGTCCTAGTTCGTGGACAAGTATCCTTACACTATCGATACTTCCGTCATAACGCATTGAAATACGGGATTCTTTCTCACTGAAAAAAGGAGCGCAAAACCCACCTGGTGGTTTATTCTCTCTCGGTTCACCATCTACCCATCCACTTTCTATCGCATTACGTGCAAATTCTGCTAATTCTTCATCAATAGCTTTTAATGCATCATATATGTTTTGTACTGCTAGTGAAAAAGGAATAATAGCCTCATTATTTTCCTTTATTGTCATAAGTTCATGCCATGTAATGGAATCTTTCCCTATTTTATACATGTTTAAAGCACTAACTAATTTATCAAGATTTTCTTCTGTCGCATTCCACATTTGTAATAATACAGTTTCAGAAATACCATTCACATGAAGAGATTGTGTTAAAATCTCTCTATCTTCTTTTTCATTACTCTTTGTATTACGCAATCTCCCTATTTGATTTAATACAGTAGCAAAGACTTCTTTTTCCTTATGTAATGCATTTATTAGTAGCACAAATACTTCTAATCTTTCCTTTTCATTATCACTATTCATTGCAATATGATTTGCTTGACCAAATGATAATTGTTTATTATTGTGCTCTATTTCTATCTTATTTCTTAATTGTATGTACATATTTTCCCACGCATTAAGTTCATCTTTTATGAACCTAGTATTAATATTATCAGAAATTTCCACCTCACTTTGTTGTATTACTTGCTGTACTTCACTTTTTAGTTCCTTTACTTTCACAGTCAATATAGTATTGTCAGATGAAACACTTTCTTCAGCCGATCGGCAATACAAATAGTATTCTGCCTTTTCAATAGCCTGTATAAGTTTTGAAAGGATTTCCACATCCTTTGTCACTATATATTGTTCTTTCAACTCTAATATCGGAAATATAATATCTTCACACGAATATAATCGATCTAAATCCCACCTAGCAATTTCATGCATTTTTATAGCCGCCTCCTATGTTTACAAATAATTACAGATATTTCTCCCTACCCAATTATATATGAAACTACAATTTTTTAATATCTTTAAATATTTCGTTTTTTCGATGAGCAGGACTAGATTTATATTCGTTTCTTTCACCACTCAATCACAAATAGCATAAACACATGAATGATACGATGCGTAAAAAAGACAATAAAGTTATTTACTTTTAAACCTAAAACAAGCATAACCCCGTTCTAAATTTAGGACGGGGTTAAAATATAGTTGTATAATTTTCGATATAAGATACTTCACTGTACTTAAAAATATAACAATAAAGTCGTTTGAAAATCTAATTTTTATTCAACAATAGCGCCTATTGTTGAATAATGTTCAATTTTAAACGAATAAAGCCATTAATATTAAATTTTGATAGCCGTCATCCAATTTTACACCCTTTGCTTTTCTACCCTCTTCAAAAAATCCTAGATTCTTATATAACTGGATTGCACCTAGATTATCTTCCATTACCTCAAGACAAACTTTTTCAATCTTACTGTTATTTTTAGCCCAATTGATTAACGTTTCTAGAAGGGCTCTTCCAATACCATAATTTCGATATTCAGGTAGTATGGTCATCGCAAAAGCCCCTTGATGACTAATTTTTTCTTTGTTTCCGTTCTTAAAATCGATTGCACCGACTAACTTACCATCAACTTCAGCAATAAACTGTACATAATTTGGATTTTCATGATAAGCTTTTAACGTTTTTTGAATAGCATCAACACTCATCTTTTTTACACCCTCAACCGTACTTAGCATGTATGGAGCATTTATTAAAGCTTTTGAAGCAGCATTTAGCATTCTTTCTGCATCCTGTTCTTTAGCTTCTCTAATTATTACTGTTTTTCCATCCTTAGATTTATAAGTAAAAACATTAGTTGATAATATATTACACACACCCTTTCGGAATATACTTAATCGGATTTTTTAAATATTCCACAATTCTTAAGTAAGAGAAAGTCGTATCACCTTTTTCTGTAATCGCCCTCTTTTAACTTAATAACAATTATTTCAAATATTTTTAATTTTGACAAGAAATCGTATCGTTATATAGCTCGATTGTTGAATAGCATGACTAGCATTTTTTAACCGACTTTATTATTTCTTTACACGATGATTGATATAAGTATCACTTCACCAATACCATATCGCCCAATTATCACAGATTAAAAATAAAAAAGGATTGATCAAAAGATCAATCCTTTACTCTACTTCATTTAAGAAAAATAATGTTATAACGCCAGGTCCTGTATGTGCTCCAATTGCTGCACCAATTGTATTTACGATAAATACTTCACAGCCGAATCTTTCCGTAATTAATGCTTTTAACGCTTCAGCTGTTTCTAAGTCGTCGCCATGAGTCATTGCGATTGTTTGACCTTTAAGTTCTTTCCCGCGCTTTTCCATAATATCTACAATTCGGCCAAGTACTTTCTTTTTTCCTCTTACCTTTTCAAGTGGTACAAGTTTTCCTTCTTCAACATTTAAGATCGGCTTAATGTTTAATAAACCGCCGATAAAACCTGCTACTTTACTTAAACGTCCACCTCTAACAAGGTACTGTAAGTCAGCCACAGTGAAGATATGTTCCATATGGTTCATTAAAAAAGCGACACGTTTTAAAATATCTTCTTTTGATGCGCCGTCTTTCGCCATTTTAGCAGCTTCTAAAACGACAAGCCCTTGACCAAGCGAAGCACATTTCGTATCAATAATCTCCAAATCTAAATCTGCATATGTTTCTTTTACTTCCTCTTTAATGACAATTGAAGATTGATATGTACCAGACAGTTCAGATGAAAAAGCTAAATATATACAAGGGTTACCTTCTTTTGCATAAGAAACAAATTTTTCTTGGAAAGTTTCAAGTGAAGGCAATGATGTTCTATAAACAGCGCCTTCTCTCATTTTTTGCAATAATGTAACTGACTCTAATGTAACTCCATCTAAATACTCTGTTTCTGCTTCATCATATACACGGAGTGGAATTAAATCAATATCATATGCTTGCAGCAATTCTACCGGTAAATCCGCCGCACTATCCGTAATGATTTTAACACCCATTTTTAAACCTCTATTCTGTTATAAATATAAAATAATAAAATAAAAATAGTACTTTTAAATTATATACGTAAAACTTAAATGAAGAAAGGAAAACACTTTATATTGTATGCACTATTCTTCAAAACTTGAACTGTTAATAAAAATCATGCCATTTTAACCACTTTTTCCTGAAAATATATTATGTATAATGGAAATAGTAAAAGTTTTCTGAAGGAGGATGCATATGAGTATTCAACTGGCTACATATAATGATCTAGAATGGATTAATAATCAATACGAATCAATAGGATTTGTACGGAGCGATTTAAAGCGAGATAAAGTTGCAATCATTACATACAACAATGAGTACGCAGGTGTTGGACGACTAGTCAAAATAGATGATAATACTATAGAAATGGGTGGGATTTTTATTCTCCCTAAATTTAGAGGTCTACAATTAGCTGGGGAACTTGTTTCATTTTTAGTAGAAACTGCGAAAAAATTACACGTACAAAATGTGTATTGTCTTCCTTTTGAGGAACTAGAAAACTTTTATAAGAAATATGGCTATACTGAGGTCGATACTACGAAAGAAGTTGTCCATCCAATTATTCTAAAAAAATATAATTGGTGTTTAAAACATTATGATAAACATGTATTACTGTTTAAATTGTAAGTTTTCTATAATGGGGGTGGATACACTTTGTGTTACACCTCATATTTTAACAAAGATTTATCCATTTCATCTATTAAAAGAATTAGTTTTTTAAAGCGATCCATCAATTGTATTTCATATCTTTCCCAAACGCTTATTAGCAAGCTCATTTACAAACTTGCTAGCATTATTTTTAAGTTTCTCTAATACATTTTCCTGAAGAAATTTTTAACTAATTGATGTAGAAATGATTAATTATCTAATCCGCACCCAAACTTCCTGTTCTTGTAACAATTGCACAGTTAATTCCAATACAAGGTTTTGTATTAACTGATACGCGTTATCATGCGGTGTACTTCGTTCCGATATAAATTCAATACATTGAAAAATATAACCTTCTACGAGTAAGCTCCCTTTTTCAATTTTAGATGGATTATTTCCTTTCCTTATTATTTTTGGTAATAAAAACTCTTTTTTTGTTAAAATAATTTCCTGTGACACCTCTTTTATTTCTATAACTTTTTCTTTAAATACCACTTTTTCTCGTAAATTAATTTCACCTTTATACTTCCCTATTTCTATTGGGAATTTCGCAGGTATATAATTATTTACTCCTCCTTCATCTTCCTTATCTAAAATTATTCCGTGTATAGGAATCCACGAAGATGTTCCTACCCAATTCTCTTCCATATTACTTTTTATTTTTTGATTAGAAAGTTCTAAAAGCACTCTCTTTTCATAAAGGTTTGAAGAAACTAAATTACAATTAACTTCTCCTTGATAATGTTGCACTGTAGTTAATAACTTAGTATCCAATTCACGACCCCTTTCATCTTTTTGATTCCGAAATACAAATACTTCTTGATTTTTCACATTCATATTAGGGAATTTTATAAAACTAGTCACATCTGAAATAATAGAAAATGGGGTTTTTACTACTTTTGAACGTACTAAGGTCTCTATTTTTGATTCTGAATCTTGACGTTTTTTCTGTGACTCTGTTTCTTTACTCTTTTTCTCGGATTTAACTGCTTCTTCTTTTTTTGACTTTGTTTTTTTACTTTCTTTCTCTGATTCAATTGTTTCTTCTTCTTTTTTCGACTTTGTTTTTTTACTTTCTTTCTCTGATTCAATTGTTTCTTCTTCTTTTTTCGACTCAGTTTCTTTACTTTCTTTCTCTGATTCAATTGTTTCTTCTTCTTTTTCCGACTCAGTTTCTTTACTTTCTTTCTCTAATTCAATTGTTTCTTCTTTTTTCGACTCAGTTTCTTTATTTTTTTTCTCTAATTCAATCGCTTTATCTCCCTTTTTTGATTCTGTTTCTTTATTTTCTTTCTCTAATTCAATCGCTTTATCTCCCTTTTTTGATTCTGTTTCTTTATTTTCTTTCTCTAATTCAATTGCTTTATCTTCTTTCTCTGATTCTGTTTCTTCAATTTTTTCCTTTTTTCTTATTTCGCGTGCATCATCTTGAACATTCAGCTTTTTCCCTTTATAAACTTTGTTCCATATTTCCTGACCAACCCATGGATTTTTCATCACCATCCCCCCGTCTAATGAAATTCATAAAAATATGTTTTTTGTACGCGACCATTTCATCATTATATATGTTTTATAATAATAAAAAAGACATTGTCTTTTTATCAAAGACAATGCTTTTTTAGTTTTATACTTGTACTTGTTGTACTTGTAAAACTTTTAAAGTAAGATCTAGTACAATTTTTTCACGAAGAGTATCAAATGGTTCGTTTAGGTCTGTTGGACAAGGTGAAAAGTCTAATTCAAAAAATTGAGCGCTGACTAATTCGCAATACGGTTGTTCATTATAAAAAACTGTATTTTCGAAGAAGTATTTGTCTAAACGTGGTAGATCACCATTTTTAGGATTAATAAAGTGAGAAGTAGTATCTGAGGAAGCAGCCACTATAGCTAGTGATAGAAAATCACCAGCTGTTAAATCAGCAAAACCAGAAAATGGAACATTAGCAATGCGGTCATATAGCACTCCATTACACTCGTCATTTGCATATTCAATATTTTTACGAATATATCCTTGTACAAATAACTTTGCTCTTGTAACTCGACGGTAAGGTGTACCTGGTACTGGTTCGAATGCTACAGGAACTAACTTACATTGTGTTAAAAATGCATTTTTTAAGATACGTTTAATTTCAACCGCTGGAGGATCTAATGAAATATCAGATTCTACAACAATTTGAATTGTTCTTTCTGCTAATACAACCGGTATTTTTACAATTGGTGCTCCCGGAGTAGTAATTGGCGTTGCAGGTGCATCACTTAATGGTGTTTGGGTTTGTCCTACTACCTGACATGGTACATTAATTGGACATTGTTCACTCATATTTTATAATCTCCTTTATAATAAAATTTAGAGTTTTTTAACTCTCTTTACTGTATATGTACTTTTTCTATTAATGCGTGGGTTTGTATCATAGTCACTTTTATCAATTGCATAGTAAAAGCTTCAATTCCTCTTGATAGTTAAAAATACATAAATTAATATATAGAGCCTATACTGATATCTACCTATATAAAATAGAATTTCTCGACTTTTTTATGATAGAGCTAATAGGTGTTCCAAAATTAATTTTTCAAGAGTCTTTTATTCTATCTAACAAAGAATACATTTAATAAGAACCATCTGCCAACTTAATACTATCCACAAAACAGAACATCACGACTATTGTCCCCTTTATAAAAAATAAAAACCAGCTAAAAAAGCCGGTTTTTGTACTCAATAGATTATAAAATCACCTTATTATTGAAATAATCATTTTATTCCCTAATATTTCCATAGGAGTTTTTAACAATGCTATCGAAACATTCCAGTCATTTGTCTTTCCCTTTCTAAATTCTTTATTTTGTACAACTCTTACAATCTCTGATCATTCATCTATTATCCACAAAATAAGTATCATACGCCTTATCAAAAACATATCCTAGCTTTTCTGCTAGTTTGGCAGATGTCGTATTCGCTGCATCCCAGTTTGGGTATTTCCCCTTTTCTAAACAATCCAATATTAACGCTGCACTCACTACGGTCGCCAAACCTTTTCTTCTATGGTTCAGATCCGTCGCAACTTCAATTTCTATCCCCTTATCGTAAATACTATACGAGGATGCACCACATATAACTTCTCCGTTATACAAAATGCTATAACCTATACCTCGATTTAAATAATCTTCTACCGATTGAAATTGACTTGTAAAGTCTTCAGAAAGCTTATGTAGTGTAGAATCATTTGCAATATGCACATCTATTCTTCTTAACTCATATCCTTTTGGAAGTGTTGACATAAAAGATTGTAATTTTGAACGGTCAAAAACTTCCGAATTACGTTTGAATTTATAGCGTAAAAACTTATCTATTTTTCTTTCATAAAATATTTCTAAACGCTTTTTCCATTCTTCACTATTTACGATTACTAACATTTTTTCAGGAATATTACGTAATAACTCTTCTGTTTCTTTCACATTTGGATCTCCAGTATAAAATGTGAAAATCCCTACTGTAACTTGTGCTACTGTCGGATTTTCTAGATCGTTTACCCAGGCTCTTCCCATATGTCCTTGTAAATAAGAAAGTAATATAACATTATTAAAATCTTCGAACATGGAAACTAATTTTCTTCTAGTATGTATATTCGCTTCATATATCATTTACATTCCTGCTTTCTACAAATCAATATAACTCTACATTTTCATGAGGTAACTTATACCCTTTTTACACATCCATTTATTCGGCATATAAGCAAACACCCATTAGACTTAACTTTCATATAATTATAAATTATTCACAAATACAAAATCATTATAACATCAAATCAAAAAATATAAATTCACTTTTTCAATTTTAAAATATACATCTTATTATCCAAATGAAAACTATTTGTTGATAAAATTTTAACCATATACCAATCCAGTTGAATCGCTGTAAGATTGATTAATAAATAAGCTTTTTAAGGGGGATTATAAAATGACTGATTTCTATTCTCGCCTTTCAAAAAGTGACGCCGCTCTTATGCGTATGGCTCATGGCGGGGTTCAACTAATGAACTGGTTTAGCGTTGCAGCAGAATTACAGCGTGACTGGCGAAATGATGTTGAAGGCTTTGGAGCTTTACTTGCTAAACACCTTCCAAGTTATCAAAATATTATAGGAAGCTATATGGGAGCTCAAAAGGAATTTAGTAAATAAATTACTCAATTTTGGATAACTATGTAAACATAATAAAAATAGCAACAGCTATGTACATAATTAAGAAAAGGGCTGCTTCAATAGCCCTTTTCTTAATTGCTTTATCAATATTGTATGCTCTTCCGTCACTTTATTTAAATCAATTACATACTATTCCCCTAGCTTTTCTGTAATGGCTTCTTTCATATTTTGCTGCAAAAGACCGCATTATAGGAGATTATCCATAACAAATCATAGTACAACTAACCACTCTATTTACTTCTAACACCGTACATACGACAAAAGTGATTTTCCCGCCACTATAACGCTCCCATTATATGTAAAAACCCTCCTGTATTTTAAGAGGGTTAATCAATAGATACGTTATAACTCCTTCTTAGAAATAAAGGATTCCGTCTCACCATTTTTATATACTTTAGTCAATTTAACAACTGATTTGTACGTGTTATCATCATCGTTTATCATTTTTTTCAGCTCTTCTATTTCAGCATTACCAGTTCCACTCTCTATTTTTAAGCAGTTCGAAATGGAAAGGTATCCGCTTGATGCCAATATAAAAATAAAAATCGTATCAGGAAAATTAATAAATAACAATCCGTAGTTTAAAGGATCTCCAGCTGGATGCGATAAAAGCAGTCGAAAACCTACCAGTTCAGGCACTTGAACGAAATCTTTAGAAACAATTGCCTCACCTACTATAGTAATTTGCTTTACTACATTCCCGAGTTCATCTGTAAATTCAGTACATCTAGGTGGATTAATTGTGGTTGCTTGGAAAGACACATTTAATTCAGGATTGTTAAAATCAAAAAAGATTGTACTACCCTCCGTTAAACATTGCGGGCAAACATTTCCTAGCAAGCTAAAGTCCTCTTCAATATATTTAACTTTCGATTTACAACTACACACTTTTCCTATTCGAATTGCATCAATCTTTGAACAGTCTACAAATATTACCTCATTGTCTTGTTGTACAAATGATACAATGCCCTTCCTCTTGTTAAATGAAAGAAAATAAGATACATCGATTTCGTTTCCAGCTATTACGATACTTTCAACTTGAGTAAAAGGTTCTAGACTTTGTAAAAATTCACATATACTATTTTGACAACACCCACAATTTCGTTTCGGCTCGCAATCCACTTACATTCAATCCCTTCCCTATATGTTTTTATCTAATACATATAATATGAGCGGAAGATAAGAAAAGCTTGGACAATATAATATTAACGTAAGGAGATAGTTAACTACTCATTAGATTAATAAGGGAATTACACCAATTATAAGTAATAACACATATTTTTTACTATAAATACGTATAACAATTTCATCTTTCATGAAAAAAACGTTATAATAAGGTGTAGCCTCTACGATTACGTTATAAAGGAGATTAAAACAATGGCTAAAATTAAAGTATATCAAGCAAAAGAAGAAAATATGGACGCAGTAAAAAACATCATTGATGTTGAGGAACAAAACCCAACTGCTGAAAACTTACAAAATCTATACGCATGTGTATTAGAAACTGAAGATATGGCATTGCCTGAATCATACATTGAAGAAGATATCTTAATTGATTCTATGGAAGTTATGGTTAATGCTTCTCAAAGCAAACTAAGAGACTTAGGTACATATGATGTAATCGAAGTTCAAAACAAAGGTAAGAAAACACAAATTTTATTATTAGCAGACGAAGAATACGAAATCATCGAAGGCTAATTTAACACCGTACATACGACAAAAGCTCCTTTCAAATTTGAAAGGAGCTTTTTCATTAAGATTTTGATGTTTCACTCTTTATATTCTTTTGTTCTTTCTGCAACACCATGCGCTCATTTCCCATAAAGAAAATGAATACGAATGCTAAACCAGCTGGTACCAATGCCCACATGAATGTTTGAACGATTGAACTAGAAAGAGCGTCAATAATTTTATCTAATATTTGTGGCGGAATTTGAGTTCTAGCCGATTCTGATAAAATGGCTCTTGAATCTCCTAAAGCGTTTGAATTCATTCCCCCGCCCATACCTTTAAATGCTTCTTCTAATTGTTCTTGGAAACCTGTTCTTTGGATCATTCCGAAGATTGTAATACCAAGTGTCATACCTAATGAACGAATAAAGTTACTCGTTGAAGTCGCAGATCCGCGCTGTTCCATACCAAAGTTGTGAATTGAAGCCATGCTTAGTACCGAGAATGAGAAACCAACTCCGAATCCGATAATAATCATGTAAACCGTTAATATTGCCCGACTTGTTTCAGGCGTTAACGTGCTTAATAAGAATAATCCGATTAGCATAATAACAGCAGAAATAATCATAATGTTTCGGTAGCTAAGCTTTGTCGTTAAAAATCCGCCTAACTGTGCTGTTACGACTGACCCTAACATCATCGGTAAAAGTAACAATCCTGAGTTTGTTGCAGTCCCACCATATACACCTTGAATAAATAACGGAATGTACACAGTTGCTGACATAAATGCAGCTCCGTAACATAATGCAATAATTGTACTCATTCCAAACAGACGTTGTTTAAACATCTCAAATGAAATGATTGGTTCTTCTACTTTTCGTTCGATATAAATAAATGCGATTATTAAAATAGCGAATCCAGCAAATAAACTTAAAATAAAGCTAGAATTCCAATCATATTTTTGTCCGCCAAGTTCAAGTGCAAACATTAAAGAAACTACTGCACCAACTAAAGTAATTGCGCCGAACCAATCAATTTTTTGTTTTTTATGAACTCGTGATTCTTTATAAAAGAATGTAATAAAAATAAGTGCTAAAATGCCAAGCGGTAAGTTAATATAAAATACCCAGTGCCAACTAATATAATCTGTAATATATGCGCCAAGTAATGGCCCGAAAATACTTGATAATCCAAATACTGCTCCGAATAATCCACCCATTTTCCCGCGCTTTTCAGGTGGGAAAATATCAAACACGATAGTAAACGCGATCGGCACTAATGCCCCGCCGCCAATACCTTGAATGGCACGATAAATGCCTAATTGTGTAATATTTTCAGCAGTCCCACAAAGTGCCGAACCAATCATAAAGACGATTAAACCGAAAATAAAGAATCTCTTTCTTCCATACATATCTGATAGTTTACCGAAAATCGGCATACCTGCCATTTCTGCGACCATATAGGCAGAAACGACCCATACAAAGTTTTCAAGACCTCCTAAGTCACCAACGATCGTTCCCATCGCTGTTACGACAATGGTATTATCCATTGATGCCATTAAAATACCTAGCAATAAGCCCGCCACAATAAAGCCAAGCTTATTATTCTTCTCAACCATATCTCTTGCTCTCCCTCGCATTACTTATATTTGTTTATGTTCTTTTACGACTGCATTACCTTTTTGATTAAAACTAGTATGATATTCTACAACACTAATTTCACATCCAGGACCAATGGTAACGTTGTTTCCTCTTACTACTTCAGCAATTGTATGTTCTAAATAAATATCATCCCCTTCAACAATTGAAGTTTGGAGGTTTCCAGCATGACTAGTAAAAGGAATAAATCTTGATTTCTTACGCACTGTAATCTTTTTGCCACCGATTTCTCTTACTTTACTTCCTTCATAACGAAGTGAGATTTCAATATGTTCAGCATTAAGCAAACCATCACTTTCAAGACCACCAGTTAGTGATAATTCTTCTACTTCAATATCTCCCTTCACATTTAAAGCACCTTTCACATCTACGAAATCACCTGAAAACTTCCCTGTAACATCAATCATACCTCTAATTTTTGTTTTTTCAATATGAGCATCACCATGCATTTGTGTATTACCATATACTTTTACATATGCTGCATCTACATTTCCTTGTACTTCACTATCTCCATACACGACATAGTTTTTAACTTTCATATTGCCACGCACATCACTTGTGCCATATGTTTTAAACTCATTACAACTCATATCATTCGCAATTGTCCCTTCACCGCGAATCTTCACTTTGTTATAATCTCCGCCCGCTGAATTACCAGAACCATTTACTGTGAGACTATGTTGATGTTCCATACTGATTTCCCCCCTCCGTTAAACTTGCTTAATTTCTTTTACATTTGCGCTTTTATCAACAGTAATAACACCGCTATATTCAATCAGTTCAATCTCACAGTTCGGTCCTACTGTTACATTGTTTCCTCTTACTGTTTTTATGTGAGCATAATCAATATCGATATTGTCACCTTCTAACAATTCAGCTTCTAACTGCAAGCCAAATACTGATTTAAATAGTCTACTAAATGTACTCAATCTATGTCTTACTTTAATCGTTTGGCCGCCAATTTCTTTCGCTCTACATGTACCGTGAATATTTATATTAATCTCATCTGCGCTTAATAAACCACCGATTGTAAATTGTCCTTCTGAAGAAAAAATATCAACTTCACAATTCCCATCAATCGTCGCTTGACCGTTGATTTTAAATTCTTCACCCTTAACGTTTCCACCTATCGTACCTTTTCCTGCAATTTTTAAACTATTCGCCTTTACATCTTGTGTAATTGTTGCTTTCCCATCAATTCGCATCGTTTCTGTATTAACTGTACCATCGACTTTACCTGATCCACTAATTCTTGCGTTGCTACTGTTCAAATCACCAGTTACTGCACCATAACCATTACATTGAAATTCATCACATTCAACATTTCCGTTTACAGTGCCTTTTCCATTTAGTTGTACTTTATGAAATTCACCGCCATTGGATGAACCGTAACCATTTATAATTAAATTTTCTGTACGCATTATTTCTCCTCCACTACAACAGTTTAGTTTTTAATACTTCGGTATACTTCATAATCGCTTCTCGTAAAATAATCTTCGTTCCCTTTTCAAAAATTAAATCCTCAATATTTGATACTAAGAAACATGTAGAAATCCCTATTTTTCGAATCATAACTAAATCACAATTTTTATGTTTGATTGCTTCATAATTTTCTCGTAAAACTTGCAGAACCATTTTTCCTTCTTCTAAACTAACTTCTCCTGATTGTAGTAACTCTTCTAACATATACACATAAAGAATATCTACAAATCGAAAGTCTGTCGTTTTGTTCGTTTGCTCAATAAAAAATTGTAAAACAGGTTCTGATGTAATCCCTTTACGGATGAGATCTTCTTTCGTTAAAAGGATTTCTGTCACACTCGGTGAAAACATATTTGCTAATTCATCTAGTGATAAATCTTCTTTCATCGTTTGGATTTTATCAATACGCTCTAAAATCTTTTCTTTCGGAAAAAATGTCTCTTGACCAGTGAATGTTGACTTTCGTACAAACCAATCTTCCGGAATTAAATTTTTTCTCTTCCACCTGTATAACTGTCCGTATGAAATACCTGTAAGCTCTAATAAATCTTTTTTTGAAATTAAATCTGTACTCAACTGTATAACACTCCTTCCTAACAACAATGTAACATAACACTGTTACGTTGTAAATGGAATTATACTACAAGTAGCGTAACAATGTGTAAAACAAACTTGTTTCACATAGAAAAAAGGCTCTGACACATCTTCTGAAAAATGCGTAAGAACCTATATATATCAAGACTTAAACCATATTTCATAAAAATCAATCCAACCTTGCGAATTAATCATTATATTTTGTACTTTTTCATGTGTACTTACCTCTTGTTTGTTACGATATAAAGGAATAATATGAATTTGACGTAACAATGTGTCCTCAAGATCGCGTAACAGTGCAACTCTTTTCTCTACTTGTTCTTGTTTAAAATAAGGGGACAACATTTCATGAAAGTTCATGCTGCTATGCCCATGAATAAAACTGTTTTTTGTCAGAAACATATATAGCAAACTATCTTCTATTCGTTCACTAATTGTTGCGCTATCATGCATGATATCAGCTTTTTGTATCGTACTTATTTGCAATAGTTCTTCTATTTCAAGAAAATTAATCTCTACACAAATTCCATATTTCGCACACTCTTTTTGTATCCATTTTGCATCTTCAACGTGATCTCGTCCTTTAAATGTATACAGTTGTAGCACTTCATTATGATAAATACTTCTTTTCATTAAACTTTCTATATCTTCCTCTATCTCTACTATGCTGGCCTTTGCTGATATTAGTTCCTTTGCCACTTCTCCACGTTCTCCACCGAGTTCTTGAACGATTATATCGCCATGAATGATTTTATATAACGCTTTCCGAAATAACTTATCTTGCATTGGTCCTTCTTTCGTAAGATTGCATGTTACATAAGTCACGTTCGACTCAAGTCGAGACAGTTCTTTATTATGTTTCTCTTTATCTTTATACTGTGCCTTTACTAAAACATCATATGTATCTACACTTTGTTCTACATTCCACAACTCAACGCGATCTAGAAAAGGTCTCTCACGAAAATATAAATGATGCGCTTCCAGTATAAACAGATCTTCATTACTTTTGTATAACTGAAAAGGTCCTGTCCCTATTAATTTTCCTGCTTCATCTTCACTTACGATAGAACACTGTTCTAAACTTAGCATATGTAAAAACATCATATTTTCCGTATGTAATTTAATTTCTAAAACATATTCACCAACTGCATGAAAACTTTCCACATGCTGTAACATCCATGCGTGCGGGTTGTCTACAGCTGTCATGAATCGATTCAATGAATATATAACATCATGTGCAGTAAGGCGTTTTCCATTATGAAAGTGAACTCCTTTTCGTAAATAAAATGTCCATATTTTTTCTTCATCATTATATTCCCAGTGAAAAGCAAGTCTCGGCTCAATAGCAGTTCTTTCTTCATTGATATATACGAGTGTATCAAAAATATGTTTAACCATATGACATTCCGAGCGCATTGTAGCGTAAACTGGATCTAAAGCGATGTCCAGATTCATTTGTACTTGTAAACGGAGTACATCTTTTCTCCCTTCAGAAGTCATTTCAATTTTATGACCAAATATAGAATCAACCCAAGACTGGTATTCTCTCTTTACTGATGGAAAATGTGCGCTATAGCGTTCCACAAATGAGATCCCGCTTTTCACATCCCCTTTTTTCGTTATTTCTTTTCCTCTATCTAAAATCAATGGTGCCGGATTCTTTTTAAATATTAATTTAGAACGATTTCCTCTCCCGCGACCTGGAAACCAAGCGATCCAATGTAACTCTTCTAATTTTTTTATAATTAATTTACTATTACGCTCTGTACAAAATAAAGTTTCAGATATATTTTGCACTGTTATCTCTAATTGTTCTCCTTCTCGTTTCCCTTTCCCATAGGCAAACCATAATTCAATGTATTGATCTAAAATAAACATCATAATCCCCCTAAAAGGTGAAAAATACTCCCTTTTATTTCTACCCTTTTTCCATTTCTCCTTTCATCTTATCATTTCAATATAGAAAGGAGGAAATCAAATTGAACCATCTCTTACTACGTTACAATAAACCTATTATCATTAGACTGTGTGGTGAATTATTAACCCGAACAACGGAATCAATGTTAGCCCTCATTATGATTATATACGTTAATAAGATGTTAAACGGCAATATAATGATGACTATGCTTATTTTCGGACTACAACCACTTTCAGACATTGTCTTTACACTTATTGCTGGGGGCGTTACTGATAAATATGGGAGAAAAAAAATTATGTTACTCGGCCTATTGCTGCAAGGTGTTGCAATCGGTAGTTTTATTTTTGCTCAATCCATTTTTATATTTGCACTGTTATACGTCATTAATGGTATTGGTCGTTCTTTATACATTCCAGCTCAACGTGCGCAAATTGCCGATTTAACAAAACAAAAGCAGCAAGCAGAAATTTTTGCTCTCCTGCAAACGATGGGAGCAATTGGATCCGTAATCGGTCCTTTAATTGGTGCTATCTTTTATACTACTCACCCTGAATATTTATTTATGATGCAAAGTATTACACTTATGATATATGCAATAGTTGTTTGGACGCAGCTCCCAGAAACTGCTCCAGCAATTACAACGCCAAAACAAACACTTGAAGTAGCATCATCTCCAAAACAATTTGTACACAAACATTACGCTGTATTTGGACTTATGGCTTCTACACTTCCTATTAGCTTTTTCTATGCACAAACGGAAACAAATTATCGTATTTTCGCAGAACATGTATTTCCAAATTTCGTATTCATACTCGCATTTATTTCAACTTGTAAAGCCATTTTGGAAATCATTCTACAAATTTTCCTCGTAAAATGGTCTGAACGATTTTCCATGACGAAAATCATCCTTATTTCTTACGCCTGCTATACGATAGCCGCAATTGGCTACGGGCTTTCATCAACAATCTCGTCACTATTTTTCACATTACTCTTTTTAGTCATTGGAGAAAGTATTGCTTTAAACCATTTATTGCGATTCGTTTCAGAGATCGCTCCTACAGATAAACGTGGATTGTATTTTTCGATTTATGGCATACACTGGGATATATCTCGAACGTGCGGTCCTGTTATTGGTGCAGTATTATTAAGTAAACTAAACGGTAATATGCTATTTTATATTTGTGCATGTTTCTTAATAGTTGGAGGTATTGTTCAGGCACTTTTTGTTCAAAATTTAGAACGTAAAAAAATAAAGGGAAATGTCCAAAAAGATAATTCGCAACATACCCCTCAAGTTTTATAGGATGCTACTTTTTTAATAGATCGATATCTCTTATTAGATGAATTATAAAAAACGTTATCCTTCCCTATAAATCTATAGGTAGATAGCGTTTTTTTACTTGCTTTGTATTTTTTTCAAAAATATAATTGAATTATTTCGCCATATGAAAGTATGTATCATAAGGTCGGAAACATACCTTGTTTACAATTGAATACACCTCACTTTTAAAATAAGTGAGGTGTTCTGGAGATTATTTGATTTTTTATCCTGCCATTTTATTAATACTATCCTCTGGCGAAAATACCGAAATATGATATACCTTACCGATCGATTTTGGAATGATGAATTTTAACTCGAACTGATTGTTTACTTTATATACATATATTTGATCTTCACCATTTACTTTAACTGAAGTTGGTTTTCCTAACGCCTTTTCAATTTCTTTTAATGTAATTGACTTTAGTTCTGTTTGATATGAACGTACATCAAAAACTTGTGATCCTTTATTAAAACCGAAGACAACATTTTTATTTGTAAAGGTTGCGTACATTCCGCTCCCTGCTTGTTCTGTTTTATCTGCTTTCCCCCATGCTTTTTCTATTTCTTCGATATCTCCTGTATGAGCAGCAAATGGAACATTAGGTACTTTCCCTTCTTTCGCTAGTTCAAATAATTCTTTAACATAGTTAATTGATTTTTGGTTAAGAGTTGGACTTTTTGAATCTGGCCCTGTTGAAGGTTTTGTTGAATCTTGATTTTTGGGGTTATTCGCTGACTCGTTCTCTTTTTGAGGTGCAGTTCCTTCATTCTTTTGTTCCGTATTTTTTTCAGATGTTGGGTTCGTCTGTTTCTTTTCCTCATTATTCGTACAAGCCATCAATGTTAATACACATGTTAAAGTGAACAATATTCTCAAATGCGCTTTCATATTTTACTACCTCCCATTCGTAAACACTCTATAACATGATTTTTATCTTACATTGATTTCAAACAGGTTGAGATGTGTTGTTTTTCCTTACTATACACCTTCTCTTCTTACATGCTTTATCCTTCTTCTGTCACCTTGAATAAAGTACGTCACAAAAACGCAAAAAACCAACAGAAACTACGTAACATTTCCCTGCTGGTCTCATATTTTTAAGGTTTGAAATTTAATTACATCATTTCTTATTAGTAAACATATGATTCTCTCTACTCTTGTTTTAATGAAGTTGTATAATTTTTCTTTATAATATCTTTTATATGTATGATAAACGATATAAGGAATATCACTGCTAATACACCATTTATCCAATAATATGTATTTTCTTCTGTGTATTTATTATAAAACGATTGAACATTAAATAATAACAGAAACAGAGAAAACAAAGCAGAGCTTGCTAGCATGCCAAAACTTTTCACGAAATTCACCTCTTTTCTAAAATTTATGACCTTTATAATAATACATTTATATAAAAAGATTTTCAAATAGCAGATGAACTTATCTATACTTTAGTATAAATTAAAAAGAACCTGAAATAATACAGATTCTTTCCAAAATAACATATGTAGATAAGCTTTAAAAGCAAAACTAAGAGGTAAGTTATACTTTCTTTACGTATGTAGAAATCGTACTTTTTACAGTTTCAAAATTATGAGCAAATGTATTATCTCCACTCAGTGCCGTTATACATGTTAAACTTGCCGCTTTAATAAAATGTTTTACATCTACAAGCATTGAATTAGCCCCCATGAATTTAATTATGCACATTATAACAGATGTATTCCGATTGAAACATGGAAGAAATAAACAACCCTTCGGAAAATTCCATTTCCCCTCAACTTTTTAGCATACAACATACATGTACCTTTATTATATAATTAAAAAGCTGTCCAATATTGGACAGCTTCAAATATGTATATTACACTTCGATTGACTTACCATCTTCTACAATATGATAAAGTAAGTGCGCTAAATGATGAATTGGACCATATTCTTCCTCTTCTTCATTTGTTTCACCTTGGAATTCAAGATCATTTAAGTATAATGCTAAAAATTGATAGTATAATTTCAAATCAAATCCGTAGCAAGCACTTGGCTCTTCGTGATCTCCTTCATATTGTAACATTAAGTATTGATCATTTCCTTCTGCATCTTCTGCGTCAAAGAATACGAAGAAACCAACGTTTGTATCTAAATCAAATAGATGACGAGTACCTTTTTCTGTTGCTTTATTGAAGTCCTCTTCACTTAATTTATGTACTGTTGTCGCTTTTGCATTATCTTCTTGATGGAAATTTACTGTATATGATTTCAATGCTGACACCTCCTGATTGTATAACAGTAGCATAACAGATTAGGCCATATAATTCAAAGGGACTGCTTACAAATGTAAACAGCCCCCTGTATTCATTTTCGCATCGCCCGGAATATAAAGCTTACGATGAAAATCAAAATAATCGCACCTATTAAGGCTGGAACAATCGCATATCCACCTATAATAGGTCCAAATTTACCAAGTAACGCTGTACCAAGCCAAGAACCGACAATACCAGCAATAATATTACCAATTACACCGCCAGGTACATCCCTTCCAGTAATTAAGCTTGCAAACCAACCTAATATACCACCGACAATTAAAGACCAAATCATATGATAACCTCCTTTATAATTCACCAATCAAACTATAATCAGAAACAATTGCTTACCATTAGTTATGTTTCATTTTTCATAAGTTATTCATACAGCTCAACTATTAGATTATTTGAGAACGAAGCTCACTGGACAAATGATTTTACAACTTCACATTTTACATATTAGGGACAATCAGGCTTTAATATCGTCCTCATAAATTCTTCTTTAAAAACTGGATAATTAAAACCAACCGCAATTTTTTGTACAGGCCTATTATCAAACGTCGTTGGCTCAGCTATTTTTCTAAAATCCGCAACACTTTGTCCTCTCATTACATCATTCGTCGTACTAATCCAAACTGCTGATTTTTTATATTCGAAAATATCATCATTTATAAACGAAATAAACGGCAGTAAATCATGAATAGGACTCCCAGTAATACCCGGGTATTCCTTTTTATAAAAGTTCTCATAATAAAAATCGATCATTGGTTTAATGAGTTTCGCCTGTCCCGTTCCTTCTTTATTAATAATATCAAGCATTTCAGGAGTAATAAGCGCAGCCTGTGTTACATTTAACGGATATATAGTAGCGTTCTGCGCATACTTCATAACAATATTCGCCGCAATTGGATCGCCATAAAAATTCGCTTCAGACACGGGTGTAACATTACCTGGAAATAAGAAAGCGCCTCCCATAATATAATAAGAACAAATACGATTCATTACATTTGGATATAATAAAAATAACGTTGCAAGTGTTGTTAATCTTCCTGTCGCCACAATAACTATATCTTCTGGACAAAGCTCAATTAATTTAATTAATTCACAAAAATTTTCCCGTTTACAAATTCTCATTTCAGGTGGAATAATTGGCCCTAAACCGTGATCCCCATGAATTTCCGGGAAGAATAAAGGCTCTTCAGCTGTCATTGGTCTAGCAGCACCTTCGATGATTTTCACTTCTGTAGCATAGTATTTTTCTAAAAAATATACATTCTCTGTAACGATTTCTCGCGATACATTCCCATACTCTGCGACAATTCCTATAATATCTAATTTACAAGTTTTATTTGCATAAATTAACGCAACTGCATCGTCAATACCAAAGTCTCCAAAAAAGATAATTTTCTTATTAACAATCCTCACCTCTCTTCAGCATAATCTACTATTATTATTATGTGAAAAAGACAAGGCGGTGAAACGCTGCAAACTAAAAAAGCCGCCTATTTATTGGCGACTTCAATCTTTTTATAAGACAAATATGCTAATACATTCTTACTTGAATCGTATTTTGGATTGTTTCCTTTTCTCGGTTCTCTCATATGCGTTTTTTCAAATCCAGGAATGTCCGGCATTTTCTCCATAAATTCAAGCATTTCTTCTTCAGTTCCTTCAATACGTACGCGAATCATTATTGCAATTCCTCAATTCTCATTTTCTCAGTACTAAGTATAACGCACTTTGAAAAGACTTCAAGAAATTTATCTTTTTAATGTTGTACTTTTTTTACAAATAAACATAGCCATTTCAGTATAGAATGACTTTACTTTATTATTTTCAAATAGAATATGAAAGTATTCCTTCATTTCGTTTGGTGTTTTCATCATACACTCTGTTAATTTTTCACGCTTTTGCATAGGTACTTCCAGCATGTCACACCACCAGTCGAAATCAAACTTTTTATCGAAAGTGAAGCATGACTGCATTTGCAAACCATTTTTTTCTAATAAAGTAATCCATTCTGTCTTTTTCAAAGCTCTTTCATGACTCGGATCACGCTTTTTTTCTATAAAATTATAAAATGTATCATATTCATTATTTTCTGGCGAAACATTATCTATTAAAATAAATAATCCATCTTCTTCTAACGTTCGATTTACTTCATAAATAAATCGCGTCGGATTTGTAAAATGATGTGCTGCAATCCTGCATGTAATTGTATCAAATGCTTTATCAGCAAATGGCAATTTTTCAGCATGTCCAACGATAAAAGATACATTGTCATGCCCATTACCTAAAATGAATTTTTTCGCATTCTCTAACATTTTTTCAGTTAAATCTAATGCAACTACTTCTTTAAACAATGGTGCTAATAAATTTGCAACATGTCCACCACCAGTAGCAATATCAAGAAGACGATTATTATGACGAGGTTCAACTTGTTGAACTACATATTGTAAATCCAGTCCTTTAGCATGAATTTTACTTTTTACATACTTTTCTGCATTATTACCAAACTGTTGTTTCATAAGCTCTTCCTTACTCATTTTATCATCTTCCTTCTATTGTTATTAACATATATGATTCATATAATAATTAAAGTTCTCTTTATGTATTTTCAAATCCTCTTTTCAGCTCACCTCTTGTAATACAGACAGACCATCGTCAAAATGATATGAATATTACTTTAAAACAAAAAAGGTTATAGGAACTAATCCCCTAACCCAACTAAATATCTATTACATCTTTATTTCCTCATATATATCTATGTAATATAAATCCTCTTTCAACTTCATAATAACTTCTACTTCATTATAAGTAGCCTCTCGAGCATGTAAACCAAATTGATTCATGCCAATCCATATCCATCCAGGTGTATGATGAAGTATATCGATATTAAAACCATCTAACTTAGTAAGCTCCGATTTAATAAATGTATCTTTAATAGCGATTTGTTTGTCTATTAATCCATATTCTTTTCCATTTTCAAATAGCGATATAATTTTCCCTAAAATCGGATGTTCCCGAACAATAAAATGATATTCCCTTTCATCTACATTCGCCACAATCAAACGAAAATCAGATACATCAGTCCCAAAATTCGGCATATTCATTTTTTCACCCCCTTAATTAGCTTCAATAATATCATAACAAATGAATATTTAAATAAAGTTAATAAAATGTAAAAAATAAAAAAGCTGACTTCCCTTTAGGAATCAGCCTTTATATTTTAGTTACCTTTATACTTTTACAACCTATTACAATGTTTCCTTTTCCTCATCATTTCCAGAAACTAAATTTCCTATAGCATCTGCCGTTACTTCTACCACAAATTCACAAATACCTGCTACAACTTCTCCAATTACTTCATCCATCTTTTTCCCTCCTTATTTTATGTAACTTATTTGTAGTATAGAAGAGATTGGTTATTTTTAACTATCGGAAAAGGTGACAAAAACATTACAGATTTGTAAGCTATTTCAACATGCTAACATTTTTACTTCTACCTTTTGAAACCCAAAGTATGATTAACAGGTATATAGGCCACCATAATATAAAGCAAGTAATACATTCGATAGAGGAGGCGTGCAAAATCTATTACGTAAAATTAATTAAAGGAAAATCATTCTATGCGTTTGATCATCGTTACTTAGTGTCTGAAGAAGAAGAGGTTTCAGAAAAAATTTATAATTACTTACGACGTAATGAATTTTTCGAAGTTCGTAAAGAAGAATATTCTGCTTAATGTAGGAAGGGCATCAAGAAATACACCACCTACTCTTGGTGCTTTTATATTATTCCCCTATATTCAACCCTATTCTATTACTATCTTCTAATATACGTCCAATCTAATCCGTCATTACCTTCATATTTTAATATATGAGGAGGTGACAACCATAACTCATATCATTGATTACCAAGCTATTCAGCCAATAAATAAAACTGATGCAACTACTTTTACAATTCCCGATTCCCCAAACAAAGCAATTCTAGCAAATATTGAATTAAAAATTCCAATAAAAGATTCACGTGATAATCGAGTAGAATTAATTGCTACAGTTGGAGTTAAAGGTATAACTGATATATCACAAATATTGTTTAGGGTTTTCCGTAACAACATTGAAATTTTCAACACACAAGTAAGTATTAGATCTACAGATTCTGAACAATATTACGTTGAAACATTTCAAACAATTAATAAAAATATAAGCTGTGGGATTCACGAATACACTTTAACTGTGGAAAATTTAACAAGTGCTGCAAGTGCAGATGTTATTGGCCCCCTCACCTTTAGTGCATTAGCAATTGGACAAGGTCATAATAGTTATTAAGCAACTCTATTTACAAAGTGTATTTTAGAAAAGTGAGACGTACTATTACGCTCTTGCTTTTTTTATTTTTTATATGTAATTAATTCAAAGTTCATTTTATTTTTAATGCTTATTTTATCAACTCATAAATCCAATTTTCGCCAAATCAAAAAGATTGAAATCCACTAATGAAACACGTAATATAGACTCTGACTCGAAAAAAGTTCGTAAAAAAATACTACATAAATAAGGAGGTTTTATATACGAGTTTTTCACTTTAAAAGACGGAGAGGTTTTACATTATGTGGCGTAATAAAAATGTTTGGATCGTTTTAATTGGGGAGTTTATTGCTGGTCTAGGTTTATGGCTTGGTATTCTTGGCAACCTAGAATTTATGCAAAAATATGTCCCTTCTGATTTTATGAAATCAGTTATATTATTTATCGGACTATTAGCAGGTGTTCTTGTTGGTCCAATGGCTGGTCGGGTCATCGATCAGTATGATAAGAAAAAAGTTCTTCTTTATGCTGGGTTTGGTCGGGTTTTAAGTGTTATTTTTATGTTTTTCGCTATTCAATTTGAAAGTATAGCCTTTATGATCGCCTTTATGGTTGCACTTCAAATTTCAGCCGCATTTTATTTCCCTGCATTACAATCTGTAATTCCACTCATCGTACGTGAACATGAGTTATTACAAATGAACGGTGTACATATGAATGTTGGTACAATCGCTCGTATTGCAGGTACTTCACTAGGTGGAATTCTTTTAGTTGTAATGAGTTTACAATATATGTATGCCTTCTCAATGGCTGCATATGCTCTATTGTTCCTTTCAACTTTCTTTCTACAATTTGAAGATAAAAAATCAACAGTGCCAAGTAAACAGGCTGCAAAAGATAATAGTTTTATGGAAGTATTTCGTATTTTAAAAGGAATTCCTATTGCTTTCACAGCACTTATATTAAGTATCATCCCACTATTATTTATTGCTGGTTTTAATTTAATGGTTATTAACATTAGTGAAATGCAACATGATCCAACGATTAAAGGATTCATATATACAATTGAAGGTGTTGCATTTATGTTAGGTGCCTTCGTTATTAAACGTTTATCTGATCATTTTAAACCTGAAAAATTACTATATTTCTTCGCAGTTTGTACCGCTTTTGCACACCTTTCATTGTTCTTTAGCGATATAAAATGGATGGCTCTTACATCATTTGGTTTGTTTGGCTTTAGTGTCGGCTGTTTCTTCCCTATTATGTCGACAATTTTCCAAACGAAAGTAGAAAAAAGCTATCACGGCCGCCTCTTCTCATTCCGTAATATGTTTGAGAGAGTTATGTTCCAAATTGTCTTACTTGGAACTGGCTTCTTCTTAGATACGATTGGGTTGCAATATATGGTTCTCATCTTCGGAGTCGATTCGTTGTTGATTATTTCTATTTCCCTTTCTAAACAGAAACATTATGAAAAACAACCTTCGCAATCTGCGAATTTATAACGTAAACATTATTGGGCATGGATTCAGTTTTATACTGGGCCATGCCTTTTTGTTTTATAAAAAACCATTTAATATGTTAAGTGAAACGATTTAAAGGAGTCCCCCTTTCGCTTTCGAATATAGTATATAAATAATAAATAAAGGAGTTGCAAAAATGTATGATGGCATGCAGTTATTTATTATCTTTATTTTTGTAATAGTTATATTTAGCATCCTAAACTTTTTAACCATTTCCCTTTCTCAACATAGCTTTAAAAGGCGAATTGTGGCAGGTTTCGTTTTCTTATTGTTAACTCCCATTGTCTTTTTGACTACTACAGCATTCGCTTCTTTATTCGATAAAAGTGGATTTAGCGTAGGTACGTTAGCCTTTATTATTGCAAGTGTATATATTTTAAATGGAATAGTCATCCTACTTTCCTCCTCATTTATCCTCAAAAAGGCATAGCCAAAATTATACTGATAGGCATGAATAACTAGTAATACGCTAAATTCATGTCTTTTATTTTTGCTATGCTTTTCCCAATTTTTATGTGAAATTAAGTAATTCTTTAAAAAAATTTAAACTTTATTTATTACAATATTTCTATCGTATTCGCACTTTTATTAGCCATAATAAGAAAGGAGCACAAAATGAAAAAATATCTACTTATATTTCCTATACTGATCGTTTTACTTAGTGGCTGCAACAAGAATGATATATACGGTTCTTGGGAAGTCGTTGACAATAAAAACGGTGAATGTCCTGTATATTATAAATTTGAAACAGTTGTCAAAAAAGAAAATAAAGAGGAAATTGTTCAAAATTTAGTAGAAATGCAAACTACAAATAAAAAAGAAGATTTATATAAAGGTTCATTTGTCAAAAATTCTAATGTATATCACATTGATTATGGCAACTCATTTACATCAGATCAAACTTTAAAGGTTGTCGATGATACATTAAATGTATATTTTTTGACAGCTGAAAAATTATGTACATATAAAAAGAAATGATTACATTTCAGATGAGACGCAGGAAATATTTTCTGCGTTATTTCACTTTAGAAAGCTTTCTCAAAAACATTTCCCTCTTTTTAATCTTTTAATTTGAATGTATAATTGCTTAATAATCTAAATAATTTCACTGTGAGGTGCTTATTATGAGAAGTTTAAGTTCCTTACTTATATCAACAATTTGTCCCGTCATCCTAATCCGCGTAGAAAGATATAATAGACATTTCAATTAACCATTCTAGCCTATATACAGCTTCCTCTTTCAAAATAGACTAATCCTTCCTCTAAATTTGTCAATCGTTTTAATTTTCATAAAAAAGTGATAAAATGTAAACATGTGTTTTCAGAATAATTAAATACGTAGAAAGAAAGCACTGTTTTTAGGAGGGGTTTTGATGACTTACACGTTAGCAACTAGAATGAAAGCATTCCAATCTTCTATATTTAGTGAATTAGGGGCCTATAAAAAAGAGAAAATTGCAGCAGGTCATAAAATGATTGATTTAAGTATCGGAAATCCTGATATGCCTCCTGCTGATTTCGTAAGAGAAGCAATGGTACATACAGCAAGTGAAAAAGAAAGCTATGGATACACATTAACAGGTATTCAAGAATTTCACGAAGCTGTAACTGAATATTACAATAACACTCATAACGTTTTATTAAATGCTGAAAAAGAGATTTTATTATTAATGGGTTCACAGGATGGACTCGTTCATTTACCGATGGTTTATGCAAATCCAGGAGATATTATATTAGTTCCTGATCCAGGATATACAGCTTATGAAACAGGTATTCAAATGGCTGGTGCAACATCGTACTACATGCCATTAAAGAAAGAGAATGATTTCTTACCTAACTTACAAGTTATCCCTGAAGAGATCGCCGATAAAGCAAAGATGATGATTTTGAACTTCCCAGGGAATCCAGTTCCAGCAATGGCACATGAAGATTTTTTTAAAGAAGTAATCGCATTCGCGAAAAAACATAATATTATTGTTGTCCATGATTTTGCTTATGCTGAATTTTATTTCGATGGCAATAAACCAATTAGCTTCCTCTCTGTACCTGGTGCAAAAGAAGTTGGCGTAGAAATAAACTCTTTATCAAAAAGTTATAGTTTAGCAGGTAGCCGCATTGGTTATATGATTGGAAATGAGGAAATTGTCGGAGCGCTTACGCAATTTAAGTCTAATACAGATTACGGTGTATTTTTGCCTATTCAAAAAGCAGCATCTACAGCACTAAGAAATGGTGCGGAGTTTTGCGAGAAAAACCGCACCATTTATCAAGAACGTAGAGATACTTTAGTCAATGGGTTCCGAACGTTTGGCTGGAATGTCGATAAGCCAGCTGGCAGTATGTTCGTATGGGCTGAAATACCGAAAGGATGGACTTCTCTAGAATTCGCTTATGCATTAATGGATCGTGCAAATGTCGTTGTAACACCAGGTCATGCATTCGGACCTCACGGAGAAGGCTTTGTACGTATTGCTCTTGTTCAAGATAAAGCGGTATTACAACAAGTTGTTGAAAACATTAGAAATAGCGGCATTTTTTCTCTTGAAAAAATAGAGGAATTAGTTAAAAATTAGTTACTACTCCCCTGCTTAACTTTAGCAGGGGTATTATTTATTGGAGGTACTTTCATATGCACATTAAAGATACACTACCCCATCGTTATCCATTTTTAATGATTGATAAAGTAACAAGTATAAAACAAGGTGAATCCGTGACAGGATACAAACTCATTACAAATAACGAATGGTTTATAAATGATACGCAAAAACATATGCCTCATATGTTAATTGTAGAAGCACTTGCTCAGCTTAGTGCATTTGTAAATACAAGTGACTCTGAAGGATTAGGCTTTCTCTCCTCATTAGATGGAGTTGATTTCCATGAGAAAGCATACCCTGGTGATAAACTTGATTTACATTATGAGCTAACACGTAACCGTCGAGGGTTTGTTCTCGGTACAGGTACGGCAACAGTTAACAGCCACCCTATTGTAACTATAAAAAAACTATTAATATATCAAGCAGATTAATCACTATTTGATCCGCCCGGGATATCTATCCCACGCCAATTGGGCTTATAAGATAAATATATTACGTAGTTAGGAGTAGGAAAATGGAAAGAACTATCGGTATCGATGCTGGAGGAACATTAACGAAAATTGCTTATATTAATGAAAAAAAGGAATTAGCTTTTGAAAAGTTTTATTCACATGAACAAGATAAAATTATAGATTGGCTTCAGAGCAATAATAGAATGAAACAAATATGTATTACAGGTGGTAAAGCGAAACTATTACAACAACTACTTTCAGATGCATATACACTAGTAGAGCTAAACGAATTTGAAGCTACTCTTGCAGGTGTACGATACATATTAAAAGAAGGAAAACATTCTATAAACAACTTTATTTTAACAAATATCGGTACAGGTACTTCTATCCATTACGTTTATAATGACCATTATATTCGAGCTGGAGGAACTGGAGTTGGCGGAGGTACTATTATGGGACTTTCAAAATTATTAACAAATATTGATCATTTTGAAGATGTAATCCCTCTTACAAACATAGGTTCTAGAAAAGAACTAGATATTACGGTGGGAGATATTTATGGTGGTATTCTCTCTCCTATTGATAATAGTTTAACTGCAAGCAATTTTGGTAAAGCCGCTATTACAGACTCAAATTATAGTAGCTCAGATATAATTGCTACTGTACAAGGACTTGTCGGTGAAGTCGTTACTGCATTAAGCCTTCAATTCGCCGAAGCAAAAAACATTGACCATATTATTTATATTGGTTCGACTCTATGTAATAATGTACACCTTCAAAATATTATTAGTAGCTACACAAAATATCAAAATAAAACACCAATCTTTATACAAGATGATGGTTATAGTGGTGCGATTGGCGCTTTACTTCATGCTACAAAATAAAGAGGCTGACTTTTGTCAGCTTTTTTGCAATGGTACTTCAAATTCAATAATTGACTCTTCGTTCTCTCCAATTCGCTCCACACTAATTCTATTAATCACACAATTTAATTTCTCATGAAAACTAGGAATACTTTTAACTACTTCAGCAGCTAGCTCAACACTTTCTTTTCTCCCGACTGTTACATGCGGGATGTACGGTATGTCTTCTTTCAAAAACTGTAATAAAGGTCCTGTATACAGGATATTACGTAGATTTTCTATTTGTTCTTTCCCTTTTTCAACTCGTAAAAACAAATATGCTCCTTCACTCGTTATTTGATTCGCAAATTCAATTTCTATATTATGTATCTTTTTTGATACATTCAAAATATGTAATTTCAACTCATCATTTGAAATAGGACTTTCAAACGGAAATACAATTGTAACATGCGGTGGGATTAATCCGAATAAAGGATCATGCTCTAGTCTAATGTCCTCTATTTCATGGATGGACATGTTGTTTAGAAAAAGTAAAATGGTACGCATTTTTATATCCCCTACTTCCCCTCAATTTTTTATATTTATCATATTGTATGGCAGCTTGTACTTCAACAAATTGTTTTGCTTACATCTAAAAATAAAAAACTTCTCAAATGAGAAGTTTTCATATAGCAGGATTATTATTTTCTCGCCAAACTTTCCTAAATTTTATATAACAAGCAATTCTCCATGGAATGATATAAGATACTGCAACTACGTAAAATAATAAACCTATTGTTTGCGGATCTAAGCCAACAATATATTGTCTTGAACTATATCTTAAAATAACAATTCCGATAAAAGTAATTAAAAAGGCAGCACTTTTTTTCGTATAAATGTTTCCATCTTCTCTTCGCTCATAGTTTGTTAAAAATATAAGTGGGATTGCGAAAATCACCCCAATGGACGCTGCTATAGTCATTTGTAATATAGCTGGATGTACTGGACCAAAAAACCACAAAATACCTGGTGTTAAAAATAGTAATGGCCATAAAATACGTTTTCCTGTTCCTTTTATTGGCTTATGCATAGAACGATAACGACGCCAAAATATTAGTAGTGCAATGCATAAAAAGACGGTTATTAGTGAAGAAGTGTCTCCCATTTGTTTTTCCTACTCTCCCAAAATATATACTTAATTACACTTTAAATTTTTTGCTCAAATGATACTTTTCGAATAAATATACCGCTAGTCACGATATAGACGATAGTTATTACAATTGAAATGACAATAAAGTATGGGATATCTATTAAATATAGATTAGTTGTAGAATTTAAATCCTGTATTCCTACTTCTGCATAAAGTACACTATTCAATGATATAAAAAATGTTCCGCCTATCATAAGACCAATCCACTTAAAACGTTTCTTAATCACTACTGCTACTTGAAAAAAAGTTGCTATTGTAACATACAATAATAGTTGTACAATAAACTGTTTAACTGAGTGTTCTCCTAAACTAATATTTACTGTTCTATACAATGTATTTTGTAAAATAATCACTTGAAGGAATGAGAAAACCGCAGCTTGTAATATGATATAGCAAACTGATCCAATGAAAAACTGTAATCTCGTTACTCCAAATGAAACTGCTAAACGAAACACATCATCCTGTATAATAAAAGTACTTATTACTATAAACAATGTAATTACAATCGAAGGATTATTTAATATATGTTGTAAAAATCCTTCTCTTATTTCTTTTAACTCCATTACACTTGTGATTCCTTTTATAAGTAAAGCTGTAATCCAAAATATTAAAATTGCTTTATAATGAAATTTTATATGTAACTTTAACTGCTTCATTATCATCGTCATTTCACTTCACCACCAGTTATATGAATAAATAGTTTTTGTAATGTAATTCTATCAACTACTAATCCTTCTTTTTCAACAGAATAATAATCTTCATTAGAAAGCTCTTCCCATATAACAGTAATGCCTTTGTTCCCATAAACTTCTCGATTTAAAACTTTTTTATTAATTGAGAACTCATCCACTTTATCTTTTTTCCCCGAAATAATATGTCCTTGTTGTAATAAATCTTCCACTGATGATTGAACAACTAATCTTCCTTCTTTTATGATGATTACCTCCTCAATTACATGAGTTACTTCTTCTACTAAATGTGTTGATAATATAATTGTTCGAGGATGCTCACCATAATCTTCTAATAGTAAACTATAAAACAACTCACGATGCGCTGCGTCTAAACCTGTAGTTGGTTCATCAAAAATAGTAATTGGTGCTCTACTTGCTAGTCCTTGTATTATTCCAACGACTGTTTGCATGCCATGTGATAGTTTATGGTATTTCTCTGTCATATTAAGCTGAAATTTATCAGCAAGCTTTTCAGCGTACTTTCCATCCCAATTTTTATAAAACATGCTACACATCTTAAAAATTTCTCTTACTTTATAACTTAAATGAGCTTCTTCTTTCACTCTAACGAAACAAATATTTTGCATCGCTTTACTATTTTCAAATATATTTTCACCTAATATTGAAACACTTCCATTACTTGAAATAATTTGTCCTGCGAGTAAATTTAATAGTGTCGTTTTCCCTGCTCCGTTCCTTCCAAGCAAACCATATATTTTATGCTCTTCCAATGAAATAGTTACTTCATTTACAGCTATTTTCTTTTTATATTTTTTCGTTAAATCTTTCGTTTCAAGTGCAAACATTACTCTTTCCCCTCCTTCGTAATTTTTTGTACCATATCCATCAATTCGCCTTTTGATATTTCTAGTACTTTTGCTTCTTCCCACACTTTAGGTAAATACTCTGTCATAAAAATATTTTGTCTTTTTTTTAGTACGACTTCTTTTGCTCCCTTTGCAACAAACATCCCGATCCCTCTCTTTTTATATAGAATCCCCTCATCTACTAATACATTTACCCCTTTAGCTGCAGTAGCTGGATTTATTTGTAACATCTTTGCAAATTGATTTGTCGATGGAACTTGTTCTTCTTCAAGCAATATATCTTTTAAAATATCAGATTCAATAGTTTCCGCAATTTGTAAGTATATTAACTTATTTTGTTCTAGAGTAGGTTTCACAATTTCACCACCTTAGGTTCATAGGTTCATTACTTATGTGATTAACCATAGCACATTACAAATGTTTTTTCCATAAATTTCTTATACATAAAAAGGAATCATTCGTTTAAGAATGATTCCCTAAAAAAACTCGTAGTTTCAACAATTATTCCAACTGCTTCACTGGATATTTAGCAAATAAAGATTGCCTAAAATCTTTATCATTCACAAGCATTTTAATTTTTTCTTCATTGCCCTTTAAAAACTTTATAACTTTATTTTTATCCCATATATCTTTTTCTTTTAGGAAATCATCAAATTTCCCATACAAGATTGATAGTATATCTTCCCTCTTTATCGTAAACATTTTATTTTCTACTTGAAACTCGTAACCTTTTGCATTTGGTACTAAAACTGCAAGATAAATCACGTTAAAGAGAAAGTTCTTTTTCATCGTATCTTTCCCATTAAACCAATATGTCTCAATCATATCCTCTGTCAGATTTTCATGCTCTTTTGCACCATAGTTCACTTTTATACTTTCATTTTCTAAACTTATACTTTGAACTGTTCCACCACCGGGTAAATTTTTAACAATTGCAACCACATCTGAATTATTACCAACGTACGTTCCAGTATATTTCTTAAAATCATCTGACCTAACATCAGATATATCTTTTATTCTTTCTCCGTTAGAACAAGCCGTCATAAATAAAAAAATTGTTAGCATAACGAGCACATTACGATGCATATATTTCATTTAGCATCCCCCATTTTTATCGATATTTCGTTACTTACTATACTGCTTTTCAAATCCCTTTTAAATATAAGCATTTTAATCAAAATTAAAAATTTTCAATTTTTAGGTTTACAATTATCCATTAATTGTATATAATTACTAACGTAAGAAAAAAATTCTAAAAGGAGGTCGAAGAAAATGATAAAATTACAATTACATGCATTAACTTTTGCGTTAGCTGCACCTTTGTTTTTCGGACAATTGAATATGAATTCGACCACCCTAATGGAGAATTGAAGATCGTATATTATTTCTTTTAATTCATAAATTCGCCACAGGAGGTCGTATACTTTCCTGTGGCTTTTTCACGCCCAGCCGTAGGAGAACTGTATCTTCCTGTGGTTTTTTTGTGCGGTTTTTTAGTCTCTTACATTATTTTTTAAAGAAAGGAGCAACATTCAATGACTATTAGCGTATTGTTTTTAAGTATTACGATTCAAAGAAATAGACGTTCCAATACGGAACTGCTTCATAATGCGCGAATTGAAAAAGCTATGGATGATGTTAAGGAGCGCCAAGTGCTTTATTGTGATCACCTGTAATTCCTTTTCGAAAGGAGGAATTCATTTATGACTTTTCATGTTTTCTTTTTTACGACTGCACTTCAGAAAAACACTTTATCTGAAGATGAAATCATTCGTAAACAACAAGTAAAACAAACAACTGATAAAATAACTGACATTAAAATTTCATACTATACACAAATGTATTAAAAATATATTTTAAAGGAGCAATATCTTAATGAAATTTAAAGCATTCTTTTTAACCATTACCATTCAAAAGCGTAAACTTTCACAAAATGAGGTTTTACACGATCAACACGTTCAAACTACTATGGACGAAGTAAAAGAGCTTCAATCTTCTTTTTACAATCGTCTGTTCTAAATAAATCCTAAAGGGGTAATAATTCAATGAAATTTAAAGCATTCTTTTTAACCATTACCATTCAAAAACATAATTTTTCTGAAACTGAAATGCTTCACGAACGTCAAATTAATCAAGCTATGGATTATGTAAAAGAAAGACAGAGTCATTACTGTAGTCATTTGTAATTCCCATTTGAAAGGAGGAATTCACATATGAAGTTTCACCTTTTCTTTTTAACTATTACGATTCAAAAAGAAACGATTTCTCAAAATGAATTAAAACAAGAGCAACAGTATAAACAAATTATTGATGAAATTCGTGATTGTAAAAGTAAATATTACACTCACCTATAATTTATATGAATTAACTTGAAAGGAGTCGATTATGATGTTGATAGTACGGTGTAAAGAAATGATTTGGATAGTTCAGAGGGATTCCACATAGTTTTATAGACCTTAAATCCCACAAGTTTACCGTTAAATTTGATATATAAAAAGCATATAATTAAATCGCATTAATACACTTTTTTATATTGATTAACAAACGAAAGATACACCACTTAAAAAGCGGTGTATCTTCCTCAACATATACTATTTTCGATTATTTCGTTTCGTTTTAAACAATCTTACTAAGTTTGAAACAACTGTTTTTGTTACTGCATAAACTGGTACTGCTAAAATCATTCCGATAATTCCCGCGAAATTACCTACCCCTAAAATTAAGATAATAATTGTTAACGGGTGAATATTTAATTTCGAACTCATAATACGTGGTGAAATAATATTACTTTCAAATTGTTGTACTATTGTAACAATAATAATTACGTACAATGCTTGCATCGGAGATACGAACAAACCTACAATAACAGCTGGTGCCGCACCGATAAATGGACCTAAGTTAGGAATGATATTTGTAAATGCTGCAATAATTCCTAAAACAAAAGCGTACGGTAAATCGATAATTAAATAACCGATGAAAGTAAAAGCACCAACAAATATACAAACGAGCGCTTGCCCTTGAATATATGCAGATAACGTTTCATTCGTTTCCTTTATGATACGAAGTCCTTCTTCACGGTAAGACTCTGGTAATAAGCTAACCGCTTTTCCTGGAAAGGCATGCCCATCTTTAAACATGTAAAATAAAATGAACGGTACTGTAAAGATAACTAACGCAACGTTCGTGATGATACCAAATAAAGCCGTTGCACTCGACGTAATTGTATTTGGTATATCCTTTAAGTATTCAATTGCATTTTTTTCAATTGTTTCAATGGAAACGTAATTTTGTGTAGATAACCATTCAAACAATCTGTGATGTGATAAATCTTGTATGTATACTTTTCCCTCTTTTATATACCCTGGCATATTTTTCACTAAATCCATTAACTGTTGTGAAATCGTCGGAACAACTACTCCAACGCCAACCGCAGTTAATGTGATGATAAAAAGATATAACAGTAGAATCGCTAAATTTCTAGGTACTTTTTTATTCTCCAAAAAGACTAATACAGGATTAAATATGAAGTATAAAAAAAGCGCGATTAAGATTGGGAAAAACAATGTTGATATGAAGATACCAATCGGTTGAAATAGAAACGATATTTTTGTGCAAATAAATATGATTCCTACAACCATTAGCACTTCTAATGTCCAAAAGTGCACTTTCGATTTCAAACAAACGTCCTCCTTTAAACTAGCACTTCTCTTTATTGTACCAAATTAAACTTTAATTTCACATAATATTTTCCTTTACAATATTCCAAAATACCAATAAATACACTACAATGAGAATACATACAAATTTGCAGGTAAAGGTGATAAAAATGACACAATGCATCATTTGCAGAAAAGATACGAAAGAACTGAGTGAACAATATGTCATCCCAGAAATATTATGTGGCTATTATTTCACAAACTCAATTTGTGATACTTGTCATGAACAAATGACAACAAATATTGATCGCCCTTTAATTAGGCATAAATTAAGTCAATTTAAGATTGAGCAAATGAAAAAACAAATCGACTCCCCTCTCTATACAAATGAGCATGGTGAGGAACTTGCGGCGGCTGAGACAGATGTTGTTGAAGTAAGTGATGAAATACTTTATTCCAATGCATTAATTATGAAACTATGTAAAAAGCACGATATTTCTCTACATAATGAAATTTGGAAAGAAGAACGTGTAACGAAAGTAGCTAGCTCTATTCAACGTGAATTACTTTTAGATAACCGTAAATACAAAATGAGCGTATTAAAAATGGCTTACGCTTTCGCTGTACAAACAATTGATGGCTACTTTGAAGATCCAGATGCAATTGATATTTCTAATATTCTATCAAATGCCGATTTCATGGAATTAAAAGAAAAGAGTATTGTTCGTGACTTAAGCAAAAGTTCATTATGGAATACATTAAATACAAATAGTGAAAACCATTACTTTATTTTACTTAGCGATAAAGACGGCCTATTCTGCTTCATTCGTTTGTTTGACATCTTTGATGTTGTCGTTCATTTATCAGAAAAGCGATATGAACTTGCATCGCCAATTGTAGGCGTAAATAATGTGAATAAGCAAGAATTTTATGTCCAAACTTTAAAACAGTATATGGATGGGTTATTTAAAGAAACACCATCTACTATTTAATCAAAATCAGAACATACGGTCTCCTTTCTTCATGAAAAGACACTGTGTTATAATGAGTATGAAAAGAACAATACAATCACATAAACTAATTATAAATTGTATATAAATAAAAAAGACTAGTGTGCGGCTACACACTAGTCCACGTAACTTAGCAGATTGGATTGTTCACTTATCCTATTTGTTTCTTACAAACAAAACAACCCACATTCTATTGGCTTAGGTGGGTTGTTATTTTTTGAGCTTGTCTATTAAAACAACGACGAACGTTAACAATGCAACGAGAAACAGTCCACCCTGCAGTAGCAACGCTATTTCACTCATGTATTATCACCCCCCTCCTATTCGGAGAAGTGATAATTGAACAACCAACCGTACCTTAAGTTACTATTTAATTTTACCATATTTTCTGATAGTTTACGATGAAAACCCGCATGCGAATCGCTTGCGGGTTTTTTCTCATTATTTTTTTAATGCAAATGCATCAGCTATCATTTCACCAACAATTTTATTTTCTTGTTTCTTCTCATCTTTCAATAAAGGGAATAACAGTTCTGCCACTTCATATGCCTCTTCTAAATGAGGATATCCCGATAAAACAAATGTATCAATTCCTAACGCTTCATATTCTTTTATTCTTTCCGCTACCGTTTGCGGATCTCCTACAAGTGCAGTGCCTGCACCACCTCTTACAAGTCCGATTCCAGCCCATAAGTTTGGGCTTATCTCTAACGACTCCCTTGTTCCTTTATTTAAATATGTCATCCGTTTTTGGCCAACTGAATCATATCTTGCAAATGTCTTTTGAGCAAGCTCAATCGTTTGATTATCTACAAATTGAATTAAACGTTCTGCCTCTTCCCATGCTTCTTCTTCTGTTTCTCTTACAATTACGTGCAACCTGATACCGAATCGTACCGTACGCCCCTTCTCTTCTGCAAGTTTTCTTACTTCCTCTATTTTCTCTTTTACTTGCTGAGGTGGCTCTCCCCACGTTAAATATACATCACTATGTTCAGCTGCAACTTCTTTTCCAGCAGCTGATGACCCTCCGAAATATATAGGAGGATACGGTGTTTGGACTGGCGGGAACACGACTTTACTTTCTGTAACTTTAATATGTTTTCCTTCTAATGAGATCGTTTCACCTTGCAAGGTCGATTTCCAAACTTTTAAAAATTCATCCGCTGCTTCATACCTTTCGTCATGTTCAAGATACAATCCATCTCCTTGTAGTTCAACGGGATCTCCTCCAGCTACTACATTAATAAGTAATCGACCATCTGAAATTCTATCAAATGTAGATGCCATCCTCGCTGCAACTGTAGGTGACATTAATCCTGGTCTCACTGCTACTAAAAATTTTAGTTTTTCTGTTTCAGCAGCAAGAGCTGAAGCTAACACCCAAGGGTCTTCACATCCTTGACCAGTTGGAAGTAAAACACCCGTATATCCTAAATAATCAGCCGCCTCAGCAACTTGTTTATAATAACCATACTCAGCTGCTCTTCCTCGTTTTGTCGTTCCTAAATATCGACCATCTCCATAAGCCGGAATAAACCATAATATTTCCATACTCTTGCACACCCCTTATTTATTTTGAAACGCAAACTAAAAATCTGTATATAAATTACCCCTAATAATTTACATATTAATTCCCTGTCTCACCTTTAAAACTATCTCGCCACCTTAAAAACTTCACTTCTAGTAAACGGACGAGTGAATCAGAAAACTTCCCGACGAATGCAAAGATTATAATACCGACAAATACGATATCTGTATTTGAAAATTGCCTTGCATCCATAATCATATAACCGATACCTTCTGTAGATCCCATAAGTTCTGCTACTACTAAACTCACCCATGCAACACCTAACGATAACCTTGCTCCTAGTAAAAGGTTAGGCAATGCAGCTGGTAAAATTAGTTTCGTAATTAATTTTCGTTTATTAAACTCTAATACTCTCGCAACATCAAATAACTTTGAGTCTACACCTCGTATCCCTAAAAACGCATTTACGTATAAAGGAAAAAATGCACCGTCCGCAATTAATAACACTTTCGATGTTTCACCAAAACCGAACCATAATACGAAAAGCGGCGCAACAGCTAAATGAGGTACATTTCTTAACATTTGCACAGATGGATCTAAATATTGCTCACTTCTCGTTGAAAATCCAACAATCGTTCCTAAAATAACCCCTAAGCCCCCGCCAATAAAGAAACCAGCTGCGGCCCTGAATACACTAATACTTAAATGGCCGAATAACTCTCCTGTTTTAATAAGCTCTTGGAAAGCTAGAAAAATATCTAATGGTGTTGGTAAAACTGTTTTAGAGACAAGACCGAATACGCCAGCCAACTGCCAAATTATTAATATAATAACCGGTATAGTAATCGCCCTTACTAAAACTTTTATATTTAACTTCCGCACCTTCTTTACGCTGTTTTTCTCAATCATTATACTCGCTGGTTTCATAACAGCTTTCGTATTTTCCACTTTACAAAACCTCTTTTCACTTCGCTTTCAACGCTTTTTCTACGAAAGAATTATCTACAACTTTTTCCGTCTTAATTTCTTTCTTTATAGAACCGAGCTTATATTGAAATTTCGCTGTCTTTTGTTGTTCTGCTATTATTTCCTTCGTTACCGGAACTAAAATTGGTTTGTCGTGATTAAAAACTTCTTTTACGATTTCCGCATCTATCTTTTTTACAGAAGTGTATACTTTTATTGCTTCATCTAAGTTAGCATCTTGCCATACACGTGCTTTCTCATAAACTTTGAGAAATTTCTCAACTAATTCTGGATGTTCTTTCGCAAATTTTGTTCTCGTAATTAAAAATTCTGGTGAAGAGACATCTAATGTTTCACCATCTGCAATCACTTTCGCGCCCTTATTTACCGTATGTAACGAAATAAATGGATCCCAAATCGCCCATGCATCTACTGATCCTGATTCGAATGCAGGCTGCGCTTCATCTGGTTGTAATTGAATGACATTTACATCTTTTGCATCAATACCTTCTTTATCAAGTGCTCGATATAATAAATTAAAGGCACTACTTCCTTTTGCTACTGCAATTTTTTTACCTTTTAAATCTTTTATACTCGCAATCTTGCTATCTTTTTGAACGAGAATTCCAGTTCCTTTTCTCACATAACTTGTATTGGCGATTTCGGTAAATCCAATACCTGCTGCTTGCGCTGAAATGACTGGAGAATTCCCTACTTCACCAAAATCTAATCGGTTTGATGCGATTGCTTCAAAATAAGGAGGTCCACTTTGGAACTCTGTCCATTTCACTTTAACTCCTTCTTTTTTAAACTCCTCTTCAAACCACCCCTTTTTCTTTGCTAGTAATAGTGGACTTAATCCTTGCTGTATACCAATTTGTATTGTTACATCTTCTTTCTTACTACTTGCTGTACTTTTTTCGCATCCTAATAAAAATACTGATATAGCTAAAGCAAAAGAAAGAACTATAAATTTTTTATACATATAAAATCACCCTTTTCCTATATACTTGTTTGAATCAATCCTCCATATTCAAACTGCTGTAATACTTTCGTTCGAAGTTGTTGGAACGATTGTGAAATTTTATTTCGCGGATAAGGCAACTTATTTTCAATCACTTTATGTATTTCCCCTGGTTTTGCACTCATAATGATGATTCGGTTTGAAAGATATATCGCTTCATCTATATCATGTGTAACGAATATCATTGTTGTTTTCTTCTGCTCCCAAATATTTAGCAATACTTCTTGTAAATGACTTCGAGTAAACGCATCCAGCGCTCCAAAAGGTTCATCAAGTAATAATACATTCGGATCTCTTAACAAAGCTCTTGCTATCGCAACACGTTGTGACATCCCACCTGAAATTTCTTTCGGATACGATTTTTCAAAGCCATCTAACCGAACGATTTCAACCCATTCTCTCACTTTATCTTTCACATACTTATCTTTTAACGACAAATCTGCCGCTATATTTTCTTCAACTGTTAACCATGGAAAAAGCCTATGTTCTTGAAAAATAAAACCTTGTTTCTTACTTGGTTTTACGATGCGCTCGCCATCAATAGCAACTTCCCCTTCAAAATCATTATCTAAACCTGCAACAATTTTTAATAATGTACTTTTTCCGCACCCACTCGGACCAATTATTGTAACAAAATCCCCTTTCTCTAATTGAAAATTAATATTCTCTAATACTTGAACACTACGTACCGCTTTCGCAAATTTCTTAGATACCCCTTTAATTGAAACTGTCACACGTTCACCCTCCCTACTATGAATCATTTGGATTAATTGATTATGCTGTTATGTAACTAATAAAAAAACCAAAGGCATTTTATCAATAGATAAAATGCCTTTGGTTTCTCCAATCAGCCACTTGTTATAGAATTAACTACATATTATACAAATATTTCCGATAAGTCAACTAGGTTTTAATGAACATTATTTATTTTTAAAGATAGTAGCAGTTTCTATTATAATTTTAGGAAGCAACTCTTGAATGGTATCCGTCAATGTATGAAGAGCTTCTTTTACAAATCCATCTTCAAAGTTTTCTATCGGCTCCGGTAATTCATCCTCATCTAATATGAAATATTCTCCATTTGGAAGTACCATAATATCGATAATTAAATCTTCGAAGGAAACTACTTCTTCTGTTATTTGTGTATTTTTTACGATATTAAAATAGGCGCCTACATAATTCCCTTCCTTATCTCTCCATACGTATAAATTGTAAGGACGATCTTCCCAGTAGTATGCAATTGTGTAACTTCCTTTTTGAATAGTTAACTTTGTATCGTGTGCCGTCATTGTAAATGAATACTGGACCTCGTGAAATAACACGATACTTTCCGATTGTTTTTTCAGCAATAAGCAATCGTAATCCACTATTGTCGAATCATACCGAATTTTTCTTTCTGTAATTTCAATTTTTGATGTACGTAATTGATTCATTATTTTGTTCCCCTTATGCTATTTCTATCCTTAATTATATCCATTTATATAGCAATTAAGAAGTATATAGTTGTTTATATTGTTGTCTACAATTACACAATAAAACTCCCTCTTATTTTAGAAGGAGTTTTTCACTATTCATGACTTATAAGTTTTAACCTTTCAGAAATCGCATTATAAAATTTCCGTTCCTCATCAACATTTAAGTGCACACGATTTACTGTTTTAGAAAAACCATATAACACCTGCGCTTTTACTGGCTCTTTTAACGTTATTTCAAAAGTAGCAGGTTCTTTTATGAACTCCATAACAGTTGCATCCAATACCTCTTTCTCTTCTTTTGCTGTTAGTGATTCCCCCTTGTAGAACGTAATATTATCAATTTGTGTAAATGGCAAAACGATTTTCTTTCCTAATCCGATTTGAATCATTACTTGTTTTTCTGTTATGATAATTGGATTTTTACGTATCGCTTGTATTTCAGCTATAAAATAAATCATCGCATATACGTTTAAAATAAGTAAAATCCAAGCTATTACTGGATTCCATTGATGAAGTAAATAATGAAAACCGATACTTTCAATTGCTGTTGCGTGAATTATCATGATATAAACACCTATAGCACCGGTGTTTTTATGGTAGGAATAGGTAAATTCGTCATCTGGTACTTTTGCACGCCAAGATAATAACGCATAATAGATTAGCTTACACTCAGTAAGCATGATATTTATAACTTTACTTCTTTTCATAGTGTCATCAAATGCTGCATCAATTGAATAAGAGAATGAAGAATACTCTTTTTTATGTGCTTTATATTTATTAATTATTTTAGGAAGCATTGTCACGATTTTATATAGAAGGAACAATTGTAAAGCTACAAATGCAATTTCCCCCGTCACTACTATATAAGAAACGAATGAAAAAGCTTGTAAATAGTCGCTTGGAATTATAAATCTCGCAAATATATATCCAGCTATTACGACAGGAAAGATATACGTTAACGAGTATCTTTTTCGAATAATAAAGAAATACGTAATGACTGGAATTACAAACATACAATCTAATAATGACCCAAGCACTACTTCTTTTGGAGCAGCTGGTACAATGGGAAGGGCATACAATAAATAGTTGGATAACATAATGCAAGATACGAGTCCAATCCAAATGCCTTTTCGCCTTCGCGATAGTGTGACACTCATACGTTCACTCCTTTATTTAAACACCTCGTTTAAGTGGTCTTTATAAAATGAAATAGCACGTTCAAATTCTTTTACTTCATCTACTTTCACGACTGTTTCAAGTAATAATTTCATTGCGGATTCATGTTCGTTTACATTATACTTTGCTAATGATAAAAATACTCTCATCGGATCGTTCTCAGGGAATTTCTTTACTCCAGCTTCTAGTACCACAATTGCCTTTTCATACTCTCCAATGCAACGATATGTACTCCCTAAACCGATATAGGCACCGCAAAGGGATTCACCATCAAGTCCATGTGCGATCGCCTGCTCATAATACGGAACTGCTTCTGTTTCTAATCCCATGACATCGTGTATCCATGCACATTGGTACAGTACTTCTGCATCTTTTGTAAAGTTTGTTAATCCTATAAGTATTTCTCTAGACTGCGCATATTTCTTTTCATTTCTAAGTTTAATAGCTTGCTTTAATAAATGTTCCATAGAATCCACTCCTCACCAATTATTCTGCGTATAGCTCTTGATTGGTTTATGCTTCACATTCGTGTAAAAGTAAAATTCCCACTAATTAAAGTTTCGCTTACCCATATACTATGCGGATTCATTCTTATCTAAAAACTTAATTTTACAAAGCAGTAATACGATTACATAATATCTCTAAGCTTTTGACAATTTCTTTCGCTGTTTCATCTTTCCCTTTACATAACTTTCCTTTACCATCTTGTCCAATTACATAGTGTACAGCCCCGCGCGAATATAAAGAATGTGGTGAATTTGCTATCATTACATTCGCCTTTGCTTCTTTCATTCTATTTTTCGCTCTCTCAAACAGTTCTTCTTCACTTAAATCACTTTCAAGCTTAAAACCAACGAGTACTGTTTCCGGATCCCATTGTTTTATTTGCTTCAAAACTTTTGGAGCTTTTTGAAAATGTATAATTGGTGCTATATCACTTGAAATTTTCCCATTCATATTAAGAACATTGCCATCTTGATCACAAATCTTTTCCACAACCCAATCTGATCCAGCCGCTGCCATAATAACCGCATCGACTTTTTCATGCGTAATGATACTTTTCATTTTATCTTGCAAATCAACAATTCCCTCAAATGGATGTAATTCTAATCCTCTATTTACATCGTTCGGTTTCTCAGCGAAATAACCGTGTAAATATATAACGTGTGCCCCTTTAGCTATAAGTTCTTCTGCGATTATTCTTCCAATCGTACCTTTAGCCATATTCGTATGTCCGCGTACTTGATCCCATTTTTCTAAACAACCACCGCTTGTAATTAATACCTTTTTCCCCTTCATTGTAACCATCCCTTACTGATTTTTCTTAAGAAACCATTCTGTTCCAAAGTCAACTATATCACGTTGCTTCATAAGACGGCTCGTTGCATTACCTATTTTCCCCATTGTTACAGTTCCTTTTCGCTCAAACTCTACACCAATTTCTACAAACGTATCTGATTCGTAATCCATTTCAACAAATTCTTTCCATACTCTTTCACCGTTTTCTATAATTGGTGCTCCTACTTTTATTAATTCACATGCACCAGAACGTACTTCAGATAAATGAACAGACGTATTCGAGTCATAGCCAACACCAATTAATAATATGTACCCATCAAAATCGTATATTTTTTTTAATGGTGATTCCTCTCCCAAACTCATCGATAGCGAATGATTCATTGTTATTTCCTCTGCATGTTTCCCCCATGCAGCAAAACTTCCTAATGGATGATTACTTCGTACTACATTCGGGTATGTACGAAAACATTCAACTATTTTCCCCATTCCTCTTGTTGGTGTTATACGTGGATCAAATGCTGGGACGCTATCACGTATAATTTGCCACCAATCTTCAGGTACAGGCGGTCTTGACCAATGTTTCGGATCAGATAAATCCGAAGATTGTGTTGGCATTATAATTGTTCCTTCTTCTGTAACGACTTTCATTAAAGCTTCTACTACTGCAACCACTCCGCCAGATATCCAGCCGATAGAACTTAATGATGAATGAACAATAATTGTCATTCCTTTTTCGACTCCTAGTGCTTTTAAATCGTTTGTAATTGTTTGAATTGTATTCGGAAATTGTGTACTCTCAACTATTTCATTCATTTTCATAACGGTTCCCCCACTAACCACGTATATTAAAATTTAAACTTTTATATAAATATATTATCATATTTTTCTTAATTTTTAACTTGATCGTATTCAATACTACAAAAAAATGGTAGTATTATTACGTAAAAAATAGTTAAATTATGGTATATTCATTTGAATTAATAAAAGAAGGTGAACAAATGAAAAAAATTCTATTTCCTTTTCTACTATTTGGGCTCATTTCTTTACATGCATGTGTTTCTATTAACAATGACTATGAGGGGTATTGGGTATTAGAAAAATCCAGATATAATGAAGGCGGATATGGGCCATTAAATTTATATGAAAAAGCACAAAAAGATCCAACTATGATTCATTACTCAAATGGTAGTATTAGTGAAGGAAAAAGAATGGTGTATGTAGCATTTGGAAAAAAGTATAAAAACGATAAAATTACAGTAAAAGAAGTACAAGACGAAAAAGACACATCTGTTATCGTATTACATATTGAAAAAGATAAAGGGCAAGATGAAAATCCCGTTTTATATATTGGTGCACCAAAACTTAGAAATACTATTAAAATTGTAGATGAAGATGGAAAGAAAATCTTTGAAATGAAGAAAGATGAAAGTGTTACATCACAGCAATAAAAAGTTACCATTTCAATTTACACTTTATAGATAGACGAAAAAGCCCATCAAAAATGAAGTGCACCCCAATTGTTAGACACATAATTAACAATTGGAGGTGCATTTTTTATGGCTAAATTTTCTTCAAA
>NZ_JAEHBO010000315.1:0-214 GCF_016483575.1 Bacillus cereus group sp. N12 | reverse complement strand
TACTTCCGCAAGACATGTTATGAGATATTTTATTAAAAGTGCGGGTGAAGGGAGTCGAACCCCCACGCCAAAGGCGCCAGATCCTAAGTCTGGTGCGTCTGCCAATTCCGCCACACCCGCATATTAATATATTTTTAAAAAATGGGGCGACTGATGGGAATCGAACCCACGAATGCCGGAGCCACAATCCGGTGCGTTAACCACTTCGCCACAA
>NZ_JAEHBO010000314.1:0-215 GCF_016483575.1 Bacillus cereus group sp. N12 | reverse complement strand
CGAAGTGGCTAAACGCGGCGGACTGTAAATCCGCTCCTTCGGGTTCGGCAGTTCGAATCTGCCCCCCTCCACCATTTTCTTTAAAATAACCTGAGAGGGTTTATTTTTTTGAGAAGATAAGCATACTAGTAAATATTAATGGGCTATAGCCAAGCGGTAAGGCAACGGACTTTGACTCCGTCATGCGCTGGTTCGAATCCAGCTAGCCCAGCCAT
>NZ_JAEHBO010000313.1:0-215 GCF_016483575.1 Bacillus cereus group sp. N12 | reverse complement strand
GGTTATGAGCCGTCTGCTCTAACCAGCTGAGCTAAAGGTCCTTATGGTAGCGGCGGAGGGGATCGAACCCCCGACCTCACGGGTATGAACCGTACGCTCTAGCCAGCTGAGCTACACCGCCATAAGTAATATAAAAATAAGTGGAGCCTAGCGGGATCGAACCGCTGACCTCCTGCGTGCAAGGCAGGCGCTCTCCCAGCTGAGCTAAGGCCCCA
>NZ_JAEHBO010000312.1:0-217 GCF_016483575.1 Bacillus cereus group sp. N12 | reverse complement strand
AGACTATACTGTAAACGATTTAAAACAAAATAACACTACAGAAGATTTCGGTAAACATATTAAAGTACAATTTCTTTGGGATTGGGATCCTGAAAAAAGCCCTGTATACGAGACAACTCTTGCAGAACTAAAATCACAAGGCCCAGAGATTGCCTCCAAAAAAGTATTTCATTCTAAGTGGACTGAAACAGGGGGATTAAAACCTGGGAAAATGGAT
>NZ_JAEHBO010000311.1:0-222 GCF_016483575.1 Bacillus cereus group sp. N12 | reverse complement strand
TGGCAAGATATTTTAGATATAGAAAACATAGGAATTCAACACAACTTTTTTGAAATTGGAGGCCATTCACTGAAAGCGACTACGATGGTTTCTAAAATCCATAAGGAACTTATGGTGGAGATACCTTTACGACAAATCTTCCAAGCACCTACTATAAAAGGGATTGGAGAATTTATTGACTCTACAAAAGAAAGTGTATATGCATCGATCAAAAAAGTAGAA
>NZ_JAEHBO010000310.1:0-223 GCF_016483575.1 Bacillus cereus group sp. N12 | reverse complement strand
TACCATCGGCGCTAGAGAGCTTAACTTCCGTGTTCGGTATGGGAACGGGTGTGACCTCTCTGCCATCATTACCAGACATTATTCTTTTGAGACAATCATTATTATAACTTATTCACTTTAAAAGTCAACAAGTTTTTTATGTTCTCTCAAAACTAGATAACATTTGCTACATATTATATGGTTAAGTCCTCGATCTATTAGTATTCGTCAGCTCCACATGTCA
>NZ_JAEHBO010000309.1:0-227 GCF_016483575.1 Bacillus cereus group sp. N12 | reverse complement strand
TCTTTTAGTCCTACATCTATTCCAATGTAAGAATTTGTTTTCGGAAGTTCTTGCACTTCTGTTTCAACTAACAATGAAACAAAGTATCTACCAGTAGGGTTCCATCTAACCGTAGCATTTAAAATACGTCCCTTTACTTCACGACTTTTAGCAAATCGAACAAGACCTAGTTTTGGCAATTTTATTTTGTTTCCTACAACAGCAATGTTTTCATTTGTTTGTTTTGT
>NZ_JAEHBO010000308.1:0-227 GCF_016483575.1 Bacillus cereus group sp. N12 | reverse complement strand
TGGGCCTAAATGGACTCGAACCATCGACCTCACGCTTATCAGGCGTGCGCTCTAACCAGCTGAGCTATAGGCCCATACAAATTGCAGGATTTATTTATATCATATCCTCATTTAAGAGTCAATATTGAATTGAACTCTCAAAACTAAACGAAAACGAAACACGGAAACTTATATTGATGAACAGCGTTCATCAATTCTCCATAGAAAGGAGGTGATCCAGCCGCACC
>NZ_JAEHBO010000307.1:0-229 GCF_016483575.1 Bacillus cereus group sp. N12 | reverse complement strand
TGTGTTCTTGAATATTTTGGTGTGTTAATGTTTTTGGTAATGTGATGTTTCGTTTAAGAGAGCCGGCTCGATTAATAAGCTCATCACCTTTTTGTTTTAATTAAAGTTCACTTTTGTTTGATAAGGTGATGGATAGAAAGAAAATATATTCATCTCCATCTTTTTTCACATATTCTGTGCGACCATTGAATTTCACTTTTGTAGGAGAGGAAGCGGATTTAAATAAAGC
>NZ_JAEHBO010000306.1:0-229 GCF_016483575.1 Bacillus cereus group sp. N12 | reverse complement strand
CCCCCCCCCCCCCCCCCCCCCCAGCACCTGTCTCACCTGGAACACCTTGAGGTCCAGGAGCCCCAGTGGCACCTGTAGCACCTGTGTTACCTTGAACACCTTGAGGACCAGTAGCGCCAGTGGCACCGGTAGCACAGTTTGTTACAGGCAAAACATGAGGACCGGTACCGCCAGAGGGCGCGGTAGCCCGGTTGTTCATGAAAAAAAAAGGGGGAGCGGGGGCGGGGGG
>NZ_JAEHBO010000031.1:0-52985 GCF_016483575.1 Bacillus cereus group sp. N12 | reverse complement strand
AGCCATCCAAACTATGAAGCAGCATTAGAAGCAGCTAAATCTGCAAAGTAATAGGAAGGAAATGACCTCTTATAAAGAGGTCGTTTTTTCTCATCTATTGCTGCGAATGGTAACGATAGATGAGAAAAAATGTTATATCATACATAACTTGAAAGGGAGCTCTTTACAGGAGGTCGCTTTTTCTTTTTGGAAAAAATCACTTTGTGGTATGATATAAGTTATGTGTAAAAGAGAGAAGGAGGAATGTACGTGAGTCAGACAGTGGAAACATTATTTTCTATTTTTGATTCTTCTACGGTAGTTTTACGTAAAGAATTAGATGTAACATATTTAGAGGCGCTTGTAGAAACAGGTGATAACTTGTTTGAAGGTGCGATTTTACAAGAGGAATTATCCGAATCAACAATTGAAAGGTTGAATCGTGAATATAGTACGTTTAATGAAGAAACATATAAAGGTGAAGAAATTCGTAAAGCATTTCAGCTAGCCATTTTAAAAGGAATGAAAGAGGGCGTACAAGCAAATCACGAAATGACGCCAGATGCAGTTGGAATGTTCATGAGCTACTTATTCCATAAATTTATGCAAGGCAAAACAGAAATTACTGTTTTAGATCCTGCAATTGGAACAGGTAATTTAATGACTACAGTATTTAATAGCGCTAAAGAAGAGCTAGCAATGAGTGGATTTGGTGTAGAAGTGGATGAAGTGCTAATTAAACTTGCTTTAGTAAATGCAAATTTACAAAAGCATGGAATCGAATTCTTCCATCAAGATGGACTAGCACCACTTTATATTGATCCAGTTGATGCAGTCGTTTCAGATTTACCAATTGGTTATTATCCAAACGAAATCAGTGCGAGTGAATATAAGTTAAAAGCAGATGAAGGAATGTCATATGCGCATCACTTATTTATTGAACAAAGTGTGAAACATACGAAAGAAGGCGGGTATTTATTCTTCTTAGTACCAAACTTTATTTTTGAAAGTGATCAAGCGCCGAAACTACATGCATTTATTAAAGAAACATGCTTTATTCAAGGTTTGTTACAGCTACCTGTTTCCATGTTTAAAAACGAGAAAAATGCAAAAAGTATATTTGTTCTCCAAAAGAAAGGCCAAGGTGTAACAATGCCGAAACAGGCACTACTAGTGGAATTACCTAAATTCTCTAATATGAAGGCTATGGAGAACATTATGGATCAATTAAATACTTGGTTTGCAACACAAAAGTAACACGATATATATGTAACAGGGTTAGTGATTAATGTAGTACAGTTGTATAGAATATGTCATATTTTTTAATATATACAAGATTTAACTGAATTTTTTTGAAATCTGTAATATATTTTTTTTCTTGGTGTTACAATTTTTTCACTTGAAATATATGTCGGACGATGTTTAAATTAAAATCGTGAGTATAAAATTTACTGATGATGAAACGTTTTCATAGTGAGTGAATTTAATTAGATAAAATCGAGCGGTTTGTGGAATGATCCACACAACTACCAAGAGAAAAAGGGGCGAAAGACTAGATGTCAAAAATCATCGCGATTAACGCAGGAAGCTCTTCCTTAAAATTCCAATTGTTTGAAATGCCAAGTGAAACAGTATTAACAAAAGGTTTAGTAGAACGTATCGGTTTAGAAGATAGTATCTTCACTATTACTGTAGATGGCGAAAAACAAAAAGAAATTACAAACATCCCAGATCACGCAGTAGCAGTTAACATGCTTCTTAGCAAATTAACTGAAAATGGAATCGTAAAATCTCTTGATGAGATTGGCGGTATCGGTCACCGTGTTGTACACGGCGGCGAAAAATTTGCGGATTCTGTTTTAATTACTGATGAAGTATTAGCGGAAATCGAAGAATTAAGCGATTTAGCACCACTTCACAACCCAGCAAACCTTGTTGGTATTAAAGCATTCCAAGAAGTATTACCAAACGTACCAGCAGTAGCAGTATTCGATACAGCATTCCACCAAACAATGCCGGAATCTGCATTCCTATACAGCTTACCGTATGAGTACTATGAGAAATTTGGTATCCGTAAATACGGTTTCCACGGAACTTCTCATAAATACGTAACTGAGCGTGCGGCTGAATTATTAGGTCGTCCAATTGAAAGCTTAAGCCTACTTTCTTGTCACTTAGGTAACGGTGCAAGTATCGCAGCAGTAGAAGGCGGTAAGTCTATCGATACTTCTATGGGCTTCACTCCACTTGCTGGTGTAACAATGGGTACACGTTCTGGTAACATTGACCCTGCGTTAATTCCATACATCATGGAAAAAACAGGCCAAACTGTAGAAGAAGTAGTTAACGTATTAAACAAGAAGAGTGGTATGTTAGGTCTTACTGGTTACTCTAGTGACCTACGTGACATCATTGCGAAAGAAGAAGAAGGCGACCACCGTGCGAAAGTAGCACTTGACGTGTTCGTAAGCCGTATCCATAAATACATTGGTTCTTACACAGCTCGTATGAAAGGCGTTGACGCTATCATCTTTACAGCTGGTGTAGGTGAAAACAGTGCAATTATTCGTGAGCGCGTATTAGAAGGCCTTGAGTACATGGGCGTATACTTCGACGCAAAACGCAATAACGTATTCGGTGAAGAAGCATTCATCAGCTTCCCTCACTCTCCAGTAAAAATTATCGTAATTCCAACTGACGAAGAAGTTATGATTGCTCGTGACGTACTACGTCTTGGAGATATTGGTTAATATATGAAAAGAAAGACGAGATCCTATAGGATTTCGTCTTTTTTCTTTTTAATATATTTTAAAATTCCATCTGGATATAATAATTTTTCCTTCTGAATGAATGCAGTAATGGGAACCCATTTTGCATATGACGCTGTTTGCTCATCTTGTATATTCACTATTTCCATTTCATATAGTGATCTGTCTAATAAACGCAAAGAATATAGTTGAATAATCTCATGACCAATTTCCTCATCTAGATGAAAGATGTTTTCTAAGCAACCTAAATAATCGATAATTTCTACTTCTGTATGAAGCTCTTCATTAAACTCTCGAATAACTGTTTCATCTGATTTTTCTCCGAGTTCAATTGATCCACCAAGAGGACGGTAATAGGTTTCATTGTCTATATTATATTCTTGTAGTAGAAGTCGATTGTGATGTATAACAATACCAAAGGATTTTGCACGTGGGTACATGAATATGATCGCTCCTTATTCATTTATATGTGGATAATTATAAGTTGAAATATAGAGAAAATCACCTTTTTATTCACGTTGTTGAGCTAATTGTAATACCGTCTAATAGTTCTTTCCAAAATGCTTCATTGTACTGGTATATATCCATCACTGGGCATTTTATAACGCAAATGTTTTGTAATCCCCAATCTTCTTCAGTGATAGTTGGTACATCGGCAGGAAGTAATAAAAGGACGGAGAAGTTATACTTGACCATTTGAGATAAAATTTGTTCAAGAAAAAGTGCTTCTTCATATGTTCCCCCGGTTCGAATAAACAATATGGATTCTTCCATTTCTACTGTAGTTAGAAAACGATTAATCCGATGCTCATAATTTAATTTAATATCTGTATAAGAAGGCCAAGAAGTTGGTGTATTTACATCTGTTTTAAAGTCATGGCAGGAGTCAATTTCATAAATGTTGTCTCGTAGTCTTAATTTCGCATCATCATCCCAAAATGAGATGAAGGACAAATTTTCTAATTCTAAAAAACGGTGAAAGCGATTTTGTAATAATAAATTTACTTTCTCTAATGAAGGACTTAGCATAAAATCAATAACGCCAAAAAATGGGGATAATCCTAGTTGATATAAAGCCCAAGCAGGCCAGCAGTTTTGTCCTAAGCTAAATACAGCATTATACTTTTGTTTTATATTGGATAGATTCATGTGATTCATCTCATCCTTTTTGCTAATATTTTATGTCATTAAAAAATGGTATGTGAATGGAGATAGACAAGCATATTTGCAAAGAATAAGCAGAAATATGTTACAATAGAAAAAAATCGAACGAGGTGGTTGTTACGATGCGATCGAAGCGAGAACAAGCCATTTTAGACAATATAAAGGAATGGGAAGCGCAATTAGTTGAGCAAGAAGCGACCGATTTTCAAAAAGTGTTTGATAAATGGTTACATACTACAGTTGCGAAATTACCTGAGAAAAAACGAAAAGAATTCTTTACGAAAGCAGATGGATGGCTTTTTCATTTGCATGCACTGATTCAAAGTTCACAATCACAATTAGATGCACGTAATCGTATTTTAGGAACATCAAGATTATTTAATGAATCAATTGAACAACTTGAAGATTTGAAAGCATTATCTATTGATCAGTTAACATACATAGCAGAGCAACAAACAGCACGTCATCGTCTATATTCATTCGTGCAAGGCGGAGCAACGGGTGCTGGAGGATTATTATTATTGACAGCTGATTTTCCGGTTATGATTGCGTTAAATGTGAAGGCTGTCCAACTTATTGCAACATCGTTTGGGCATGATGTGAACAAGCCTTATGAAATGATGCTGGCGTTAAAGGTGTTTCATGCGTCATTATTGCCAGGAAGACTTCAGCAATACGCTTGGTACAACTTGCTACGAGAGCTGGAGCAAGAAGATTCGTTCTTTTATGAAGGAGACGAAGCAGTGTTACAAACAGCCTCTACCGAAGTTTTGTTAAAGCAAATTTTGAAAACATTTTCAATTTATGCTCTTCGTCGTAAATTATTCCAAGGTATCCCAGTCATCGGAATGGCAATCGGATCTACAGTAAATTATCGTTTAACAAGAAATGTTACTGAATTTGCCAATCGATTTTATCAAGTGCGCCACATAATGGAGAAAGAAAAAAAATCATAAAAAAAGCGAGAGGCCGAAGCCTTTCGCTTTTTTAATTTGTTGCATGTTTTTTGGTCATTGGAATAGATACTGGTTGCTTTTCTGCTGATTTTTCTGCTTTTGGATAATAAATTAAATCCAATGTTTTTGCCTGTACGGCAATTGAAAGAATAGTAAAAGCAATTTCTGTCCAATTTAAATAATATAATGAAAGCGCAAGAACAATCGCGTCAAAGACGAAGAAAATTTGCCCAATTGTAAAACGAGTTCGTTTACTTAATACAATTGTTAAAATATCGTCTCCACCGGTTGCACCGCCAAATCGCAATATAAAACCGAGTCCAATACCAGCTAAAGCACCGCCAACTATTGCAGCTATAAATAAATTGTTTGATAAATCTACCGTAAATGGAGAATAATTTTCCATAAGGGAATAAAATACTCCGAATGAAATTGAACCTAAAAATGAATAGCCAATCATTTTTTTACCTAAAAATGAAGCGCACAGTAAAATAATTGGGATATCCATTATTACAGTTGAAATAGATGGTGAAATATCATAAAAATTTTGGATGAATAGTGCAATACCTACAAATCCACCTTCTGTTAAGTGGTTTTGGAAGTGAATGTGATATAGCGCTGCCGCTAAAATAAATGAACCGATTAAAACCATAAAAACTTCTTTAATAATTTGTCGACTTTGGATGTTCCTCATCGTTATTCCTTCTTTCCGTAGTTAGTAGTCCTTTTTGTGTTGTAAACTAACTACGAGCTCACATGTAGCTTTCAGTTAGTTTACGAAAAAACTAACTACGCTATATGTCGCTGAAGAAATAACGAATAATCCTCTCGTCCATCAATTCTCCCTACCTTCGTTTTAGTTTAAGTCTTAAAACGACTAAACAAAACGTGGAGTAGGATTCGTCATTTAGCAATCCTGCTCTTCTTTGTTTTGTTTAGCTAATAACAATTAAGTCCTAAACAAAACGCTACGTGTAAGAAGAGTCTTTTTTTTGCCAAATTATCCTTCGGGCAATCATAATTTCCCCACTCTCGTATTTTTTTCGCTAGACTAAAGTATCTGAGCTGAAAAATACGCTACGTGTATGATTCGTCAATACGATGCCACATGCTCCTTCGAGCGATCATGATATCAAAATCCCTTCCTTCAAGATTTATATTATTATATCATACTTTCAAAAAATGTATGCGGATGGAAACCGACAATAAACGGAGGGAATCTACAAAAATTGTTATGTTTAAATATTTTTGTAGAAAAGCCTAAGTTATTTTGTAGGATTGGACAGTTTTTAGAAGTTTGTCCAATAAGTAAGCAAAGATGGTTTTTTATTCAGTTGTATTGTTTTCGTCACCTTTATCTTTAAAAAATGCATCCCAGCTAATCACACTTAAAAATGTTAAAGCGATAATAATGAAAGCTCGCATCATTTTGAGGCCTCCTTTTGTACATAGTATATGAATATCTTACTTTGTAATGTGTCATTTTTTTATATATTATATTAATATAGATAGATGAAAGGGAGAGTGGAGATATGCTAAAAGACATGTTTAAAAGAAGAGAATTAAAATGCGTTTCATGTCAGAAAAAGATTGAATATGAAGAAGAGCTAGTTGCTTTTGTGAAGTTGCCGAAAGAAAGAAGTATATTAGTAGGTCCGTTTGATGTATGTTTAGCAAAAACGGCGCAAGAAATATATTGCAAAGCTTGTTACGACAAAAAAGCATGACCCAAAGTGAATGAGGGGCATGCTTTTTTCATTGGTGTGCTTTTCCCTCAGATACATTTTGAGTGAGGCGATACCAAAGCCAAAGGTCGTTAATAATAGAGGCTAAATCAGCTATTTCAGAATTAAGCCTACAGGAGATTTCAAAATTATCTTCGTTATTTAAACGATGTTGTTTTTGATTAATGTAATGTTCAAGCTCTTTTATACGATCAGGTATTTTTCCGCGAATTTGCTCCCATTTTAATAAAATACCATGCTGTGTTTTTTCAGAGATGTCTTCCCATTCTTCTTGTATGTTTGGCACTGCAATTCCTAGATGTTCATTGTATATAAAATACTTTTCCATAGACACACCTCCAATTTCCTGCCTCTATTTTACATAAAAAAAGAAAGAAATTCGACGAAATTGTTTGAAAAAAAATTATGAATTCCCCTTGATTCATTTTATGAAAGGTGTTAAAGTTTGAATTATTATAAGAAATAATGAATATTTATTCTTTAGGGGGATGTAAAATGGAGAAGAAAAAAGTTGTATTAGCATATTCCGGAGGTCTTGATACTTCCGTTGCAATTAAATGGTTACAAGAGAAGAATTATGATATTATCGCGCTTTGTTTAGATTTAGGGGAAGGAAAAGACTTAGCGTTTGTAAAAGAAAAAGCACTTTCAGTAGGTGCAATTAAATCGTATATGATTGATGTTCAAGAAGAATTCGCGAATGAATATGCATTGATGGCGATGCAAGCACACACGTTATACGAAGGGAAATATCCTCTTGTCTCTGCATTATCTCGTCCACTTATTGCGAAAAAATTAGTAGAAATCGCAGAACAAGAAGGCGCAACTGCAGTTGCACACGGATGTACAGGGAAAGGGAATGACCAAGTTCGTTTTGAAGTTTCTATTCAAGCATTGAATCCATATTTAGAAGTGATTGCGCCTGTACGTGAATGGAAGTGGTCACGTGAAGAAGAAATTGCATATGCAAAAGAAAACGATGTACCAATTCCAATTAATTTAGATAGCCCATTCTCAATCGATCAAAACTTATGGGGACGCAGCAACGAATGTGGAATTTTAGAAGATCCATGGGCAGCGCCGCCAGAAGATGCATACGAAATGACATTAGCATTAGAAGATACACCGAATAAACCAGAGTTTGTAGAAATTGGATTTGAAGCAGGAGTACCGACGACTTTAAATGGCACTTCATATTCACTGTCAGAACTAATTAAAACGTTAAATGCCCTTGCTGGAAAACATGGCGTTGGACGTATCGATCACGTAGAAAATCGTCTTGTCGGTATTAAATCTCGTGAAGTATACGAATGCCCAGCAGCAATGACGTTAATTACAGCGCATAAAGAGTTGGAAGATTTAACACACGTGAAAGAAGTAGCACATTTTAAACCGGTGATTGAACAGAAAATAACGGAACTTATTTATAATGGCTTATGGTTCTCTCCTTTAAAACAAGCGCTTCATGCATTTTTACAAGAAACGCAAAAGCATGTAACAGGTACAGTGCGTGTGAAATTATTTAAAGGTCATGCGATTGTAGAAGGGCGTAAATCTGAATACTCGTTATATGATGAGAAATTAGCTACGTATACTGCCCAGGATGAATTTAATCATGATGCAGCAGTTGGATTCATTTCATTATTCGGTTTACCGACGAAAGTATACAGTCAAGTGAATCAAAAGAAGGTGGAAGCGTGAGCAAACTTTGGGGCGGACGTTTTACAGAAGAAGCGGAAGCGTGGGTTGAAGAGTTTGGAGCGTCCATCTCCTTCGATCAACAATTAGTCAATCAAGATATAAATGGGAGTATTGCACACGTAACGATGCTAGCAAAGCAAGGGATCGTTACGAAAGAAGAAGCAGAGAAAATAAAGGTAGGTCTTCAGTATTTATTAAAAGAAGCAAAAGAGAATAAGCTTCAATTCTCAGTAGAAGCAGAAGATATTCACTTAAACATTGAAAAAATGTTAATTGAACAAATTGGCGAAGTAGGAGGGAAACTTCATACAGGCCGAAGCCGTAACGATCAAGTAGCGACTGATATGCATTTATATTTAAAAGAAAAAGTAGAACATATTATTAAAGCTACAAAACAATTGCAGACTGTTCTCGTTCATCAAGCGGAAAATAATATTGAAACGATTATGCCTGGCTATACGCATTTGCAGCGTGCCCAGCCAATTTCATTTGCACATCATATTCTCGCGTACTTTTGGATGTTAGAGCGTGATGTGAACCGTTATGAAGATTCATTAAAGCGTATTAACATTTCACCATTAGGGGCAGGAGCATTAGCTGGGACAACATTCCCGATTGACCGAGAATATAGTGCGGAGCTTCTTGGATTTAATGGAATCTATGAAAATAGTTTAGATGCAGTAAGCGATCGTGATTTCATACTGGAGTTCCTAAGTAACTCATCTATGCTCATGATGCACTTATCACGCTTCTGCGAAGAACTTATTTTATGGAGTAGCCAAGAGTTTCAATTTATTGAAATGAGCGATCAATACGCAACGGGAAGCAGCATTATGCCGCAAAAGAAAAATCCAGATATGGCGGAACTAATCCGCGGTAAAACAGGCAGAGTATACGGTAATTTATTTAGTTTACTTACAGTCATGAAAGGATTACCGCTCGCTTACAATAAAGATTTACAAGAAGATAAAGAAGGAATGTTTGATACAGTAAAAACAGTAGAAGGCTGCCTTCACATTATGGCAGGCATGCTGGAAACGATGACTGTAAACAAAGAAAAAATGGGGCAAGCTGTAACGCAAGATTTCTCTAATGCAACAGAAATTGCTGACTACTTAGCGAACAAAGGATTACCATTTCGTCAAGCTCATGAAATTGTTGGAAAGCTAGTGCTACACTGCACACAAAAAGGAATTTATTTAGTAGATGTACCACTTGCAACGTATAAAGAAATGAGCTCGTTGTTTGAAGAAGATTTGTATGAAGTTCTTTCGCCATATGCCGCTGTAAAGCGTCGTAACAGTGCTGGCGGGACAGGGTTTGAGCAAATTGAAAAAGCTTTGGAGAAGGCGAAAGGGTTAGTTGGAGAGTTTGTAGGAATTAAATGATGTATGAGATAGAAGGTAAGGTGCTTTTTATAGAAAGTACCTTACCTTTTTGTATTTAGATTTTTACAGGAGTATTTATCATTCCATAATCATAAAATGATGTTTCTCATGTATGGCTAATAGTTGAATAGATTGAATCAAATTAGGATAGTGAGCAATTGGATCTAAAAATACGATATGCCCTGCAATATTTTCTTCTATATTTTGAATGAGTTTTTTTATTTCATTTGTTTCACGTGTAAGTAATTCTTCTAATTGAGTTACATTCATAGATTGATAGACTTTTTTTGAAGGGGTTAAAATCCAAGGTGCTTTCATTCCTTTGCCATGCTTTTCTTTATATTCGGCATAAATGTCATGTATGTCAGTTGCAAATGGGGTGTTTCTTCTGAGCTTGGCATAAGGGATAAGAGTGAAAGAGAATTTAATCGCTACTTTTAGCATTTTTGCAATTAAATATAGGTGATAAAAATGCTCTCCAATAGACCATTTTCCATTCTTTTGCTGATACCACAGTTGTTCTTGAGATAGTGAATGGAGATGAGGAAGGAATTCGTTCCTTTGTACATGTAATGTATGAAAATGTTTTGAGATATTTTCAGATTTCATATTTTGACACCCTCCACATTTTTCCTAATTATAGCATTTTTCGTGTGGATGTAAGTAGGCCTAGAGCAATTTGCTCTAGGCCTACAATGTATCGATTAATCATACTTATGTCGATCTTCCGTAATTCGAATATACTCAATATCCATTAAATCTCGTAGTAATGCACCATTACTTAGTTCAATTCCGTGTGTCTCTTTAAAATGTGCACGAATCGTCTCTAACATTTCAATTTCTTTTCCATTCACATCTAAAATAATACGTTCAGAATCATCCATGTAGCATCCTCCTTTTTTACACATATATATTTTGTCCGTCTATTTCTAAAAAATGTATGTTAACCTAAAGTTAGGAAATAAGAAAGGGATGAAAAATGAGACGTATTTATTTTATAGGGCTAATTTTGTACACATTAATTGTATTACATGTTGCATTCCCAAATATCTTTTCATTTGAGGATGTAGAAACAGTACACGTTGCGATATTTATTTTTGCTCTATTTGTAGTAGATTGCTTTATTTCTATATGGCTTTCGAAAAGAAAACATGTACAAGATAAAAAAGAAATGGAACGGAAAAAGAGAAAACGTTCATTTTGGATGATGACGTACTGTTTGTCTTTAGTATTTACTGCTGCCTTTTTTAGTGAGTATATTCCATTAGAAAGATTAAATATTGGTTTTGGAGCGTTCGTATTTGCATACTATTTTTTCATGCATTTTCTTCCTTATATGAAAGAGAAGCGAGGAGGAGAGGAAGATCCTCTTGTAGAAGAAGCGAGAGAACGCGAGTATAAGAGAATAGAAGAAGATATACAAAAACTCGGAGAACAAAAATGGTATTTGAAATCAAAAATCATATATGTTTTTTGTTTCATTACGCCGCCAATCGGTTATTTGTATGTTTTCTTTCTTCGTAAAAAAATGACAGAAGATGCAAAGCAATCTTATTTAACGGTAGCTACGATCATGATGGCGCTGTGGTCCTTAAAATTTCTTCCGCCTTATGTATTAGCAATTACTGTTGTTATTGTGGCTTGTCTTGTATTTATAGTAAAATATATGAAATGAAAAACACCAAGCCCATCTGGACTTGGTGTTTTATTTATACATTAAAGATCACCTTGCTCCTCATCACCACGAACAACAAGGACATCGCATTTCGCATAGCGAATAATATGTTCAGAGACGCTACCGATTAAGAAACGCTCAACAGCATTTAAACCAGTCGCACCACACATAATTAAATCTACTTTATGGTTTGGAGCGATTTCTTTTGAAATTTTAGATTTAGGATTACCAAATTCTAATACAGTTTCAATTTTTTCAAGGCCAGCTTCAAGCGCAGTTTTTTTGTAGTCTTCTAATAAGTCTTCTGCAAATAGATTTGCACGTTCAGCAATTGCGCGGCTATAAGCTTCTACTGCTGAGTATGCTTTTACATCAACGATATGAGCAATTGTTAATGTTGCATTGTTTCGTTTTGCGACTTGAATTGCTTTTTTAAAGGCTTTTTCTGCTTCTTTAGAACCGTCCACCGCGATTAAAATATTTGTATATGTATTATTCATAGTAAATTCCTCCCAATCATTTTTATTACCTTTTACAACTTTATTATAAAACAAATTTTGGTAATGTGCTTGTCGGAAACGTTACAGAATTTTGAAAACTTTATTTTAATTCATTTTAGTTGTAATTGGTGCGAGAACTTGTTACATATGAACTATAGCAATTTAAAAGGGGGCAGTTTTGTGAGACATGCGCTCATTACAGCCGGTACGAAAGGTTTAGGAAAGCAAGTAACAGAAAAATTATTGGCTAAAGGCTATTCAGTAACAGTAACATATCATAGCGATATAACGGCTATGGAAACGATGAAAGAAACATATAAAAATATGGAAGAGCGTCTACAATTCGTGCAAGCGGATGTCACGAAAAAGGAAGATTTACATAAAATAGTAGAAGAAGCGATGAGCCGTTTTGGCAAAATTGACTTTTTAATTAATAATGCTGGTCCATATGTATTTGAACGGAAAAAGTTAGTCGATTATGAAGAAGAAGAATGGAATGAAATGATTCAGGGCAATTTAACAGCGGTATTTCATTTATTAAAACTTGTCGTTCCGGTCATGAGAAAACAGAACTTTGGCCGTATTATTAATTACGGATTTCAAGGGGCAGATAGTGCACCGGGATGGATTTATCGCTCAGCTTTCGCGGCAGCAAAAGTAGGACTTGTTTCATTAACGAAAACAGTTGCTTACGAAGAAGCGGAATACGGTATTACTGCGAACATGGTATGTCCTGGTGATATTATTGGTGAAATGAAAGAGGCGACAATTCAAGAAGCACGCCAGCTGAAAAGTCATAACACACCAATTGGTAGATCTGGAACAGGTGAAGATATCGCAAGAACGATTTCGTTTTTATGTGAGGATGATTCCGATATGATTACCGGTACAATTATTGAAGTGACTGGTGCAGTGGATGTTATTCATAGACATCGATAGAACAAAATAAAATGGAGTTTTAAATAATTGGACAGTTTATCCTTCATACTGAGAGATGCGGATAATACTGTCCTTTCATGTAATATTAAATCTATCGGAAAACTTGTGTTATTTTTTTGTCAAATATTGAGATATTATGTTAGAATATAAGGGCGTAGAAAGCGCTTTAAAAAATGATTCAGGGGTCATTTCATAACTCAAGGGGGAACTAATAATGCGTATCGGTATTCCAACAGAAATTAAAAACAATGAAAACCGTGTGGCAATGACGCCAGCGGGAGCAGTACATTTAGTACAAAATGGTCATGAAGTTTTTGTTCAAAAAGGAGCAGGTTTAGGATCTGGCTTTACAGATGAAGAATATGTACAAGCTGGTGCGAAACTTGTTGAAACTGCTGAAGAAGCATGGAACCAAGATATGGTTATGAAGGTAAAAGAGCCAGTTGCAAGTGAATACGGTAATTTCCGCGAAGGTTTAATTTTATTCACATACTTACACTTAGCTCCAGAACCAGAATTAACGAAAGCATTAATTGATAACAAAGTGGTATCAATTGCATACGAAACAGTACAATTAGACAATCGTTCTTTACCATTACTTGCACCTATGAGTGAAGTAGCTGGTCGTATGTCTGCACAAATCGGTGCACAGTTCCTTGAGAAAAACAAAGGTGGTAAAGGTATTTTACTTGCAGGCGTTCCAGGGGTGAAACGCGGAAAAGTAACGGTTATCGGTGGTGGTCAAGCTGGTACAAACGCAGCGAAGATTGCAGTAGGTTTAGGTGCAGATGTAACAATCATCGACTTAAGTGCAGAACGTCTTCGTCAATTAGATGACATTTTCGGTAACCAAGTAAAAACGTTAATGTCTAATCCTTACAACATTGCAGAAGCAGTAAGAGAATCTGATCTTGTTATTGGTGCGGTATTAATTCCAGGTGCAAAAGCGCCAAAACTTGTAACAGAAGAAATGATTCAATCAATGGAACCAGGTTCTGTCGTTGTAGATATTGCGATTGACCAAGGTGGTATTTTCGAAACAACTGACCGTATTACAACTCATGACAACCCAACTTACGAAAAACATGGCGTTGTTCATTATGCAGTTGCAAATATGCCAGGTGCGGTTCCACGTACATCAACTCTTGCATTAACAAACGTAACAGTACCATATGCAGTACAAATTGCTAACAAAGGCTATAAAGACGCTTGCTTAGGCAATTCTGCATTACTAAAAGGTATTAACACATTAGATGGATATGTAACATTCGAAGCAGTTGCAGAAGCACACGGCTTACAATACGCTGATGCAAAAGAGCTTCTTGAAAAAGCTCCTGCTTTATCATAATAGAAATATATGTAGAGCCTTCCTTTTATTAGGAAGGCTTTTATTTAAGGGGAAAACATTGTACAATTAAAATAAGAAGAAATAAAGATGTAAATAGGAGGGGCAATATGGGGTATATTTATGATATTTTGTCAGTGGGTTTGCTTATAGCAGGAATTATTACAATGGTTGTAGGCAAAAAGAAAAATGATCTGAAATTAAGAGGGATTGGTATTGGGATTGTAACTGCAGTACTTATCATTGGATTACCAGATTTTGCAAAAGGTTACATGGAAGGTGTACTTTCTGCTGGAGATAGTGCATTTCCGATAAAATAGAAAGGATGATCTTTAATTTCTCTTATAGTTAGGAGAGATTGGAGGTCATTTTTTATTTGAATTTTCCATATGGAATTTTTTTCTTGTTAGTAAAATGCCTCTTATGCTAATTTAAAGATAAGTATATAAAGGGGTGTAAAGAGGGGGATTCTATGGAAAAGATAAATTTAATAGATTTAACAAAAGATATAAAAGATCAACATAAAAACTTCGTCGTTTCAAATATAAACAGTCATTGTTTACGAATCGCTGTATTTACTGGTGAATATGATTGGCACTATCATTCTAATTCGGATGAATTATTTATTGTGCTAGAGGGAGAATTACTTATTGATTTTGAAGATGGAGAAACAGCGGTTTTAAAGCCAAATGATTCTATCTTAATTCCAGCATGTACGATTCATAGAACGAGAGCATTCAAGAGAACTGTAAATCTTTGTTTTGAAAATATAGAGGCTGATACGATTATAGTGGAGCAATTATGAGGGAATTATCTGTAGCCCAGTATAGAAAAATACTTTCGATTTTAGAAAGTAATACAAGAACCACAACTTTTGCTTATGCAGTATGTGATCAAACGATAGATGGTAGGGTTTTTGCAAACGAGGAGTTAACAGCAGGACTAATTATCACAGCTAATGGCATTTATTATTTATTTGGTAATACGCAAGAGAAAAGTTATAACGAAGATGTATTTTCGTATATAAAAACGGCCATTGAAAAAACAGAGAAGAGATTTACATTGTTCACTTCAAGTGAAGGATGGGAAATGATGTTAGAAGAGCGTTTTAGTAATGTGCTTCGGAAAATCCCGCGAATGAAATTTCAAAGAGTAACCTTTGAAGAGAGAAAGCGAGATTGTAACAAAAATACATATGAAGTGAAGCGTATTGATAGAAGAGATATAGAGCGAAGCAGTGAATTTAAAGAGGAGTACTACAAAGAATATTGGGGATCAAAAGAAACGTTTTTGAATAGTGGTTTTGGATTTTGTATAGAACAAGGTGGGATAATTGTAGCTGAATGCGTCTCAATATTTAGCGGGAATGGTTTTGCTGAAATAGATATTGCAACACATGAAGCGCATCAAGGGAAAGGATTAGCTCAAGCTGTTGCAAAACGGTTCATTGAACATTGCATGCAAAATGATATTATACCGAGCTGGGATTGTTATGTAGACAATATTCCTTCACGAAAATTAGCTAGTAAATTAAGTTTTTATCATCCAATAGAATATAGTTTGTACGTAAGAAAACGGGGGAATAAAAATGAATGTAGAATTAACGAGATTTAAAGTTAAGCCTGGTAAGAGTCATCGAGTAGATGAATGGATGCAGCTTCTTAATGACAATATGAAAGAAGTCCTTTTGACATTAAACGACGAAAAGATGTATGTTGAGACAATTTTCCGGGAAATAAGAGATGGAGAAGAGTACTTATATTGGTATTCTGTGCAAGGAGAAGGCGGGGCTCTTGTCGAAAATTCTCATCATGAAATTGATAAAAAGCATGTAGCGTTTTGGTATGAGTGTATTGATGAAGAAGCACCGTCTGTTGATATGAAAACAGAAGTTGTTATGATTCAAGATGTTGTGAAGGAAGCGATGAAATAATAGAATAGTGTTTTTTGGAGAAGCACATTAAAATAGATGTGCTTTTTATTATGCAAAATTTTAAAAAAGAAAAGCTGTATTTAGATATTTTTCAGTGAAAATAAAGGGGGATTTCAAGAGCATTTTAGGACAAACTATAATGAAAAGACCTACCAATATACGGTGTAGTCGTAACAGGAAAAATAGAGGATTTACAAAGTTTACAAGGGTTACCGTATATTAAGGTTGCTGTTAGAGGTGTAACAGTTGAGAAATATCGATTACAAGTAATTAATGTGAATAATCAGAAAATTTATGTTATAATATGGGAAAAGGAGGTTTATATGAGGCAAATACATGGAGCAATTTATATTTACATAACAATGTTTTTCGTGGCGATATCCTATGGATTGGGGCACGTGTATTCGCATCCTATACTAACTTTTTTAAGCGGAGCATGTATGGCGTTTGCGCTTCTTGTCCACCTTTTCTCAGTTTGGATCGTAAAATTTCAATTAAATATTAGTGAAATAGAAGAAGGCACTTTTTAAAGGGCCTTCTTTTTTAGTAATATTGGCGAAGTCCTTGTAGTAATTTTTCAATTTCGTATTCAGTTTCCTTACATATAGATATTGTACGTAATCTGAAAAATAAGCTACGTAAGAAAGCTTTTATATTTCCGTATAGAAATTCGTATGATTCAATATGTAGCGTTGATTTTTGAACTTGTAATTGAGTTGCTAAATCACGAAGGGCTAATATGAGTACTTCTTCCTTTAGGCCATTTTGCAGCATTGCGACAATTGGATAAACGAGACGCTCATCTTCTTCGTATTTGTAATAGATGGAATGAACACAAACTTTGTTTAATAAAGTTTGTAATATTTCTTCGTAATATAAATTTTCCAGTTTAGGACTATTCACAAGCGCTTCAAATGTATCGGAAGCATGAGCGACACTATGCGCCCAGCCACGTTCTTGGACATAGCCTCGTAAGTCGTGCTCTTTGTTCATATATAAAATTAATTGATCTTTTACATTTAATATATCAGTCTGTGATAAGAAATTATGATTTGTATCTGCATCAATAATGAGCGCAATTAATAATGTCGTAAATGCACGGGTAAATACCGCATCTTCGTCATCCGAATGAATCTTATACAATAAATATTTATCACTGATGCTTTCTAATAATAGTTTCTGCAAGTGTGAGTGTGAAATATAGCCCTTCTTGATGAGATGATAAAAAGTAGAGTAAATAAGTTTATCCCTTAAATAACTATCAGTAACACCGATATGTTCAAGCATATTGGAACTTAAAGAATTGATATGAATTGTGTTGTCCAGTATGTAATTATTATTACGAATTTCTTCTAACTGTTGTTGTAACATATAAACCTCCTATTTTAGAAAATTCTGCATTTTAATAATATAATAAAAGGAAGAAATAGACAATAAAGTGAAACTTTAATCAGTGGGGGGTTCATCCCCCAACTAACTTCTTTGCTTTCACCGAATTTTGAGGTTGGGGTCTTACTGCCCGTTACTGCGGGATAAATAAGTGCTTTTGAATGGAGGGCATTATGAAGAGAGCATTATTCTTTTTTATAAGTATTTTCTTTTTAGGAAGTTGTTCGATTTCGTATGTTACTTTTTCTAGCGAGAGCAAAAGTTGGACGGGGCAATATAAAGGGCATATTAAGGATGACAGTGAAGATGGAATATTTACGTTTCAGTATAAGGGCGGAGATGGAAATACAGAATTTAAAAATTTGGAGATTTCTATTCATGGGACCTTTAGTACAATGACAGAAACGTCAGAAGTTCATAAAGGAGCAAGGATTGAAATGAAATCTTCTTGTGTAAGTTGTGCGCCTCTATCTAAAGATGAACCGATAGAGATTGTGATTAAATGGGATGATAAGTATGAAGAGAAGATGGTTTTAAAGCGGAAATAGCAAACATAGAGTGAGGGATAAAAATGAGTAGGAATATGAGAGTTTCTATGTATATATTTTTTAGTGTATTTCTAATCATATTATCAGCGTGTACTACAAAACAAGTAGAGGTAAAAAAAGTACCTGAAGAAGGGTATGTCATAGTAAGAAATGATGCGGTATTTTTTGTCGGTGATAAAACGTTTAATACAAAAGTAGAGTTGCAACATTATATAGAACAACAAATGAATAAAGAACATCCATCAGATATAGTGTTGAGCTTTAAGGAGAAAAACGCATCTGATCAATTAAAAACAGGAGATAAAATAAAAGTATGGTCTTCTCACATACTTGAAAGTTACCCAGGACAAATGATTGTAGAGAAATTTAAAGTAGTAGAAAAATAGAAAAAGGCAGCAATTAAGCTGCCTTTTTCTTATTTTACAAATTGTAATTCTTTCGGGAATTTCGTTAAAATTTCTGATCCGTCTTTTGTGATGTAAATATCATCTTCAATACGAACGCCACCTACGTTTGGTACGTAAATACCTGGTTCGATTGTGAAGACCATACCTTCTTTTAATAGAGAATCGTTGCCTTCTTTTACATCTGGATATTCGTGAACGCTAATTCCAAGTCCGTGACCAAGTCGGTGTGGGAAGAAGTCTCCGTAACCTGCATCCGCGATAACAGAACGAGCAGCATTATCAATTGCGCCAAGTGTAACGCCTGGTTTACATGCTTCAACTGCTTGTAGTTGTCCAGCAAGTACAGTGTTGTAAATGCGAGTTTGTTCTTCAGAAAGTTCACCGAATGCTACTGTACGTGTAATATCAGAGCAATAACCGTCAATAATTACGCCTAAATCAAATAGTACGAAATCGCCGCGCTTCATTTTGTTAGCACCTGGAATACCGTGTGGAAGAGCAGAGTTAGCACCTGCTAATACCATCGTATCAAATGACATTTTATGTATGCCTTTTGTTTTTAATTCGTGTTCAATAATTGCTAATACTTCTAGTTCGCTGCGGTTTTCTTTAATTGCATTTACCCCAACTTCAACAGCATAGTCTGCCATTTTAGCTGCTTCACGTAAAATAGAAAGTTCTTTTTCATCCTTAATTAAACGAAGCTCGCGAACTTTTTCCTCTGCTGATTTGAAAGCTGCATTTGGGAATAATTTTGTTAATTCTTCGTAACGTTCTACGTTTAAATGTTCTTTTTCAATTGCAACTGCATTTGCATTGATGCCACGGTCTTTAATTGCTTTTGCAATCATATCCCATGGTCTGTCAGTATCAGTAAATCCGATAATTTCATGTGCCCATCCAGCGTTACGTGCTTGGCCTTCTTCCATTTTAGGGCAAATTAAAATAGGCTCTTTTTCTTGGAATACAAACATACCAAGTAGTCTTTCGTGTGGTTCACAGTGGAAGTTTGTCATGTAGAAAACGTTTGGTGTAGAAGTTAAGAACGCGGCTTCTACGTTTTTTTCTTTTAGCCATTGCATTAAATTTTCTAATCTAGCATTCATCGATTGGCACCCCCGAGATATTTAATTACAAATATAACTTTACCTCGGAAGAAAGCGTTATGACAAGTAAATAGATGTTAGAAAAGACAGGGAATTGAAAAATCATGTAGAATAAAAAGTGAGAATGTGAATAGGGGAGGAATGTAATAATGAAAGTATCTTATCATGGGCATTCAGTTGTAAAGATTGAAACGAATGGAAAAGTGATTTTAATTGATCCATTTTTAACGGGAAATCCGAAAACAGATTTAAAGGCTGAAGATGTAAAAGTAGATGCAATTCTTTTATCGCACGGTCATGGTGATCATGTTGGAGATACAGTAGAGCTTGCGAAGAAAAATAATGCAGTTGTTGTGGCGCCATTTGAACTAGCGACATTTTTAAGTTGGCAAGGTGTAGAAACACATCCGATGCATATTGGTGGTTCACATGAATTTGACTTCGGAAAAGTGAAGTTTACACAAGCATTCCACGGCTCTAGTTATATTGATGAAGAAAATAAGACGATTACATATACAGGTATGCCAGCGGGTATTTTATTTACAGCAGAAGAGAAAACGGTTTACCATGCAGGGGATACGGCTCTATTCTCTGATATGAAGTTAATTGGGGAACTGAATGATATAGATATAGCGTTTTTACCAATTGGTGATAATTTCACAATGGGACCAGAAGATGCTGTTTTAGCAGCAAAATGGATTCATGCGAAAACTGTTGTACCGATGCATTACAATACGTTCCCAGTTATTGAACAGGATCCATATCAATTTGTAGAAAAACTACAAAATTGTACAGGGAAAGTATTAGAAGTTGGAGAAAGTATTACGCTATAAAACAGATACCCTTCATTTGAAAAGACAAGTGAAGGGCTTTTTATGCGTGTAGTACAGCTTTTAAAGTCTGTATTTGTTTAGTTGACTCTTCTCTTTTTGAACGCGGCTGTTCAGGAGTTTCATTCAAATCCATTGCAACTTTTTTCCCATCTACACAAGCTAAAAATACTGCGCCTATAACCTCTAAAATTTTTTTCATCATGTATTCGCTCCTTTGTTTCATTTCTTGTCTTAATTGTATATGGAAGTGTGTGGACGAACTATCGAACGAGATGACAATAGCATTACATTGTTGTAATGGAATGACTAGTGGAATGTAAGGGTCATTTTGTTATAAAAAAAATAGTACAGATATACAAAGAGAGAGTGTAACAGTTTTGAAAATATAGTATACTGGGAATACAACACATGAAGAATTTAGGGAAAAGAAAGTATGGTGAAACCATTTGGCTACCAAACATAATCAAATTTTAGAACATATTAATAGCCTACCGGTAGGGCATAAAATTTCTGTAAGGCAAATTGCGAAAGATTTGAGTGTAAGTGAAGGGACAGCTTACCGTGCGATTAAAGATGCAGAAAATAAAGGATATGTTAGTACAATTGAACGTGTCGGAACAATTCGAATTGAACAAAAGAAGAAAGAAAATATCGAAAAACTAACATATGCAGAAGTCGTTAACATTGTCGATGGTCAAGTACTTGGAGGCAGAGAAGGACTACATAAAACATTAAATAAATTCGTAATCGGGGCTATGAAATTAGAAGCGATGATGCGCTATACAGAAGCGGGGAACTTGCTTATCATCGGGAACCGTACGAATGCACATCAATTAGCATTAGAAACAGGGGCCGCTGTATTAATTACAGGTGGATTTGATACAGAAGAGCATGTGAAAAAGTTAGCAGACGAATTGAAGTTGCCAATTATTTCGAGTAGCTATGATACATTTACGGTCGCAACGTTAATTAACCGCGCAATTTATGATCAACTTATTAAGAAAGAAATTGTACTCGTTGAAGATATTTTAACACCGATTGAAGAAACACTATATTTAAAGCCTAGTGATATCGTGCAGAAATGGCATGAGTACAATGAAGAGACGATGCATGGACGTTATCCAATTGTGGATGAAAATAAAAAGGTGTTAGGTATCGTAACTTCGAAAGATATGATTGGTGTTGCGAAAGATACACCAATTGATAAAGTGATGACGAAACACCCTATTACGGTAAATGGAAAGATGTCTGTCGCAGCTGCAGCGCGTATGATGGTATGGGAAGGTATTGAATTACTTCCTGTTGTGGAAGATGGAAATAAATTGCAAGGTATCATTAGTCGTCAAGATGTACTTCAGGCATTACAGATGATTCAGCGTCAACCACAAGTTGGTGAAACGATTGATGATATTGTAACGAATCAATTTATGACGCCGAAAGAAGCAAAAAATGAGCATTTGTATCAATTTTCAGTGACACCACAAATGACGAATTCAATCGGAACATTATCTTACGGTGTATTTACAACAATTGTGACAGAAGCAACAAACCGTGTCATTCGTGCTCAGAAGAAGAGTGATTCAATTGTTGAGAACTTAACAATTTATTTTGTAAAGCCGGTTCAGATTGATAATGTTGTATCCGTTCATCCGAAAGTATTAGAAATTGGCCGTAAATTTGGTAAGGTTGATGTAGAAGTACACCATGAAGGTAATGTTGTTGGAAAAGCATTACTTATGGTGCAATTGATTGATAAATAAAAAGATGGAACAAATCGTTTTGATTTGTTCCATCTTTTTTTATGTAGAGAGTGATTTATATAATATTAAATGACAGAATATTAATTTATTTAGATGGTAGACTATGTTACAATTATATTGTAAGAAAATGGATTTTGAGGAGGCGGTATGCAATATGTCATCAGAAATAATCTTCTTTGGTGGTATCGCACTATTTTACTTTCTTGTAATGATACCGATCCAATATTTATATTTACAAGGTTTACATGAAAAAAGGAAACGTACAGGATTATCTCAGCGAGAACTATATGAAAAAATGTCTTTTGAAGAGGAACAATTACATTTTCATGTGCAAGGTAACCTATTTAATATACCTTCTGCGTTTGTTGCATATATGATTTTAAAAAGTAGAGGATGTAAAAAAGCATCACAATGGTGATGCTTTTTTACGTTGCTTCATAAGCTTCTGCTTCTTTAACTGCTAATGGAAAGAAATGTTTATATTGGCGAAATCCATTAAATGCACTCGCACTACCAAATAGAACGAATAAAACACCGACGATCATACGAGCGGTTGAAAGTTCTAAAAAGAATTGGTTTATCCCGAAGAATAAGACGAATGAACCGAGTGCCATTGCGGATTTTCCTGAGAGCCAACCTTTTTCCATTGGGCGGTTTGTACGAAAGTATTTTGTTTTGTAGAAGAGGTACAACATAAATGAGACGATAATACAGAAGACTAATACTGGCATAATGCACACTCCCATCGCTTTGTGAAAAATTATAGTGAAGAAAAAAGAAATATCTAAACTTTCTAATTTTTATTATAAAGCAATTGTTCGCATGTATGAAATACTTTCCGTTATAATGGAGGATAAAGTGAAGAAGTTGAATAAAAAGGAGATTATACATATGCATGAGCAAATTTTAGGAGCAATTAAAGAATTTGAGACAATTATTATTCATCGTCATGTGCGTCCGGATCCAGATGCGTTAGGTTCACAAGGTGGTCTTGGTACGATTTTGCAAGAATCGTTTCCAGAGAAAAATATTTATACGGTTGGGTACAATGAACCGTCACTAGCATACTTACGAGTAATGGATAATATTGAAGATAGCGTATACGAAAATGCACTTGTTATCGTTTGTGATACTGCGAACCAAGAACGTGTTGACGATCAACGCTATACAAAAGGGAAGATGTTAATCAAAATTGATCATCATCCAAATGAAGATCCGTACGGAGATATTACGTGGGTAGATACGACAGCAAGTTCTACAAGTGAAATGATTTATGAGTTTTATAACTATGGAAAAGATAAAGGATTAAAAATAACAAAAGAAGCAGCTCGCCTTATTTTAGCAGGGATTGTTGGGGATACAGGTCGTTTCTTATTCCCGAATACAACAGCAAAAACACTCCTTTACGTAAGTGAGCTTGTTGATATGGGTGTGAAATTCACAGATTTATACAATGAAATGTATAAGACAAAAGAAAAAATCGCTCGTTTAAATGGCTATATTTTACAAAACTTTACGATGGTAGAAGAAGGAGCAGCTTACATTAAATTAACGAAAGAAGTATTAGAAGAATTTGATGTACTTCCTTCTGAAGCATCTGGTGTTGTTGGAGCTCTTGGTAATATTGACGGATTAAAGGCATGGGTTCTATTTTTAGAGGAAGACGATGTAATTCGTGTTCGCCTTCGTTCAAAAGGGCCAGTTATAAATAAATTAGCAATGCAATATAACGGCGGAGGACATCCGATGGCTTCTGGTGCAAAAGCATCTTCTTGGGAAGAAGCGGATCGTCTGTTTGCTGATTTACGTGATATTTGTAAATAAGAGAGTATATGTTAAAACGAAAAGAAGGAGCGGCGCTTAAGCCCTCCTTCTTTATTTTTCTTTCTCTATATCAATACTAATTTCAAGTACAGTATCAAAAGAAATTGTATCGACTTTAAAGCGGTATATACGATCGTAATGTTTGTACGTTTTGTTTTCGATTGCTTTTTTGAGTAGGTCTTTATTTTTTGCGATACTTTGAATGTTTTTCGTTAAAAGATGCTGGAGGTCATTATGGATAGAAGTGGTCATATTTTCGAGTGTTAGATTGTCTAAATCATATTTTTCTCGATTTATTATTTTTATTTTAATCTCTTGAATTGTTAAGAGACGTTTATTTTCTGTGTTCAACTTTTCTTGATCTTCGAGAAGGACGTGGAGCTTTGCTTCTTGTTTTTCTATAATTTCTCTTTGTTCTGCTATTTTACTAGCTTGTTCTTCTTGAAAAACACCGTATATGTACAAAAAAATAAACCAGCTCAACACGCCTCCAACAGCAGCACCAGCTAAAACTAAGTACCATCTTTTTGCTGTATTGGCACTTGGCACTCTCATACATGTTCCTGCGTTAGCCATTTAATAATAATAAGACCTGTTTGCATACCGCCAGTTGCGAAAAAAATAAGGAGAATTTGTTTTACGATATCTTTCATATCTCCGCCAAAGAAACTTCTTTCAAAGCTATAAAAGGTATCGAATGTTCCGCCGATTGCTGCAACGAGTGCCCAAATTCTTAAATTTTGGGCGAATTGATTAATGTAAGTTAGAGCTGGTTTTCCGATAAGAAACGCACCAAATCCACCAATTAATGAACCGCCAAGTATAACCCCAAAGGCAATAAAATAACTAATAATAAGCAGAGAGAAAAAAGTATGTTCTCTTACATCCATCGTCATTCCCCTTTCTTCTTCATATATATGGACAAAGTATGAGAAGTATGTTTTGATTTCCGCTTTCCTCATCACCTATAATGAAAGTAGTCAAATAGGTAAAGAGAGGGTACAACAGTGAAGTTTGTGCATTTACAATGTCAAACCGTTTTTAGTTTATTAAAAAGTGCTTGTAAAATTGATGAGCTTGTAGTCAGGGCGAAAGAGCTTGGTTTTTCATCGTTGGCTATTACGGATGAAAATGTTATGTATGGCGTTATTCCGTTTTATAAAGCATGTAAGAAACATGGTATACAGCCTATTATCGGCTTAACAGCTTCTATTTTTAGTGAAGAAGAAGAAAAGTCTTATCCGCTCGTCTTACTTGCTGAAGATGAAATAGGCTATCAAAATTTATTAAAGATTTCTAGTAGCATTATGACGAAGTCAAAAGAGGGTATTCCGAAGAAGTGGCTTGCGCATTATGCGAAAGGATTAATTGCTATTTCACCAGGTAAAGATGGGGAAATTGAACAATTATTATTAGAAGACAAAGAGGATCAGGCGGAAGAAGTAGCTTGTACATATCAAAATATGTTCGATAATTTTTATATGAGTTTGCAGCATCATGCGATTCAAGATGAACTGCTCCTGCAAGAAAAATTACCTGAATTTATTAGTAAGGTAAATGTCCCAGTCGTTGCAACAAATGATGTGCGCTATATTAATCAAAGTGACGCGCTCGTTCACGAATGTTTACTATCAGTTGAAAGTGGAACGAAAATGACTGATCCAGACAGGCCGAGGCTCAAAACGGATCAATATTATTTAAAGTCATCGGATGAAATGGAAGCACTATTTTCTCACACGGAAGAGGCGATTTACAACACTGTAAAAATTGCAGAACGTTGTAAAGTAGAAATACCGTTTCATGTAAATCAATTACCGAAATTTCCTGTTCCATCTAACGAGACGAATGATATTTACTTACGCCGTGTTTGTGAAGAAGGCTTGCATAAACGTTATGGTACGCCAAAAGAAGTGCATATAAAGCGTTTGAATCATGAACTAAACGTCATTTCTAGTATGGGATTTAGTGATTATTTTCTCATCGTATGGGACTTTATGAAGTATGCACATGAAAATCATATTTTAACAGGACCAGGCCGTGGATCGGCAGCTGGCTCACTCGTTTCGTACGTATTAGAAATTACAGATATTGATCCGATTGAATACGATTTGTTATTTGAAAGATTTTTAAATCCCGAACGTGTGACCCTTCCGGACATTGATATCGATTTTCCAGATATAAGACGTGATGAGATGATCCGATATGTGAAAGATAAGTATGGTCAGCTCCGCGTGGCGCAAATTGTAACGTTTGGGACGCTTGCAGCGAAAGCAGCAATTAGAGATATTGCTCGTGTAATGGGGCTTCCGCCGCGAGACATTGACATATTTTCAAAACTTATTCCATCAAAGCTTGGTATAACGTTAAAAGATGCATATGAAGAATCACAATCACTCCGTGAGTTTATACAAGGGAATCTTCTTCATGAGCGTGTGTTTGAAATTGCAAAACGTGTAGAAGGCTTACCTCGTCATACGTCTATTCATGCCGCTGGCGTTATTATGAGTCAAGAACCGTTAACAGGTAGTGTAGCAATTCAAGAAGGACATAACGATGTTTATGTTACGCAATATCCTGCTGATGCATTAGAAGAACTCGGGTTGCTCAAGATGGACTTTTTAGGCTTACGTAATTTAACGTTACTTGAAAATATTATAAAGTTTATTGTGAAAAAAACGGGGAAAGAAATTGATATAAGGAATTTACCTCTCCAAGATGAAAAGACGTTCCAATTGCTAGGGAGAGGGGATACAACGGGGGTATTCCAGCTTGAATCAGGTGGTATGCGAAATGTACTTCGCGGATTAAAACCGAATGAGTTTGAAGACATTGTCGCTGTTAACTCGTTATACAGACCAGGACCGATGGAGCAAATCCCAACCTTTATTGAATCGAAGCACGGAAAAAGAAAAATTGAATATTTACATCCGGATTTAAAGCCGATTTTAGAAAGAACATACGGTGTAATTGTATACCAAGAACAAATTATGCAAATTGCATCGAAGTTAGCAGGGTTTTCGCTCGGAGAAGCGGATTTATTACGCCGAGCAGTGAGTAAAAAAAATCGTGATATTTTAGATCAGGAACGTCAGCATTTCGTGCAAGGTTGTTTGCGAAACGGATACGATGAGACATCAGCAGATAAAATTTACGATTTAATTGTAAGATTTGCGAATTACGGTTTTAACCGAAGTCACGCTGTAGCTTACAGTATGATCGGATATCAGCTTGCCTACTTAAAAGCGAATTATACGTTGGAATTTATGACAGCATTATTATCAAGTGCAATTGGAAATGAAGATAAGATTGTGCAGTATATACGAGAAACGAAGCGGAAAGGTTTCCACGTTTTGCCACCGTCACTTCAGAAGAGTGGTTACAACTTCCAAATAGAAGGGAATGCGATACGTTACAGCTTACTTTCAATTCGAAATATCGGAATGGCTACAGTGACGGCATTGTTAGAAGAACGAGAGAGCAAAATGTTTGAGGATTTATTTGAATTTTGTCTTCGTATGCCAGCGAAGTTTGTAACAGAACGAAATTTAGAGGCGTTCGTCTGGTCGGGATGTTTTGACGATTTTGGTATTTCGAGAACGAATTTATGGAAAAGCCTTAAAGGAGCGTTAGAGTACGCAAATCTTGCCCGTGATTTAGGGGATGCTGTTCCAAAATCAAAATATGTACAAGGAGAAGAGCTCTCTTTTATTGAACAGTTAAATAAAGAGAAGGAAGCACTTGGCTTTTATTTATCAAGCTATCCGACAGCGCAGTATGTGAAGTTAGCAAAAGAATTAGAAATTCCATCTCTCGCTCAGGCGATGCGAAATAAGAAAAAAGTACAAAGGGCTATCGTGTATATAACAAGTGTGAGAGTCATTCGTACGAAAAAATTGCAAAAGATGGCGTTTATTACATTCTGTGATCAAAATGATGAAATGGAAGCGGTTGTTTTCCCGGACACGTATATACATTTCTCAGACAAGTTACAAGAAGGGGCAATTGTTTTAGTTGACGGTACGATTGAGCTAAGAAATCATAAGCTGCAATGGATTGTAAACGGACTATATCCGTTAGAAGAAATGGATGTTTATGAAGAAAAGAAAGATGCATCTGTTTACGTGAAATTGCCGTCTCAGTATGAAAAAAAGCTTTTGAATCAGGTTACAAAAATATTGTTTGACTATTCGGGTTTTGCGAAAGTACTAATTTATTATGAAAAGGAACATAAAATGGTACAATTATCTCGAAGTTTATCGATTCATCCAAGTGAAAAATGCTTAGGAACACTTCGTGAAATTGTCGGGGAAGAGAATGTAGTTGTGAAAATATAATGGACAATTTCCCTACACTTCGATTATTATAGTAGTAGTGTTCGTGGTCAGACCACTTGGAGAAATTGATACCAGCTAGAATAATTTGAGGAGAGTGGATAGTTTGTCAACACTTCGTGAAGAAGCACTTCACATGCATAAAGTGCATCAAGGAAAATTAGAAACTGTATCAAAAGTAAAAGTAGAAAATGCAAAAGATTTAAGTCTTGCATATTCTCCAGGGGTTGCAGAGCCTTGTAAAGAAATTTATGACGATAAAAGTAAGGTATATGAATATACGATGAAGGGAAATATGGTAGCAGTTGTGACGGATGGAACGGCTGTACTCGGTCTTGGTAACATTGGACCTGAAGCATCTCTTCCAGTAATGGAAGGTAAAGCTGTATTATTCAAGAGCTTTGCTGGTGTAGATGCATTCCCAATCGCCTTAAATACAAACGATGTAGATAAAATTGTTGAAACTGTAAAATTAATGGAGCCAACTTTTGGCGGCGTTAACTTAGAAGATATCGCAGCACCAAACTGCTTCATTATTGAAGAACGTTTGAAGAAAGAAACAAATATTCCTATCTTCCATGATGATCAACACGGAACAGCTATCGTAACAGTAGCGGGCCTTGTGAATGCGCTGAAATTAGTTGGAAAGAAAATGTCTGACATTAAAGTTGTCGCAAATGGCGCAGGTGCAGCAGGTATTGCAATTATTAAACTTTTATATCGCTATGGAGTACGCGACATTATTATGTGTGACCGTAAAGGTGCAATCTATGATGGTCGTCCTACTGGTATGAATCCAGTGAAAGATGAAGTTGCAAAATATACAAATAAGAATCGTATAGAAGGTTCTTTAGCTGATGTTGTACAAGGTGCGGACGTATTCATTGGTGTATCTGCAGAAGGTGCATTAACAGAAGAGATGGTTCGTACTATGAATGACAATGCGATTATTTTTGCAATGGCGAATCCGGTTCCGGAAATTATGCCAGAATTGGCAAAAGCAGCGGGCGCAGCTGTTGTTGGAACAGGTCGTTCTGACTTCCCGAACCAAGTAAATAATGTACTAGCGTTCCCTGGTATTTTCCGCGGTGCACTTGACGTACATGCGACACAAATTAACGAAGAAATGAAGATGGCAGCTGTACAGGCTATTGCTGAGCTTGTAGCAGAAGATGAGTTGAATGCAGACTATATCATTCCGGCACCGTTTGACGCGCGTGTAGCGCCTCGAGTGGCAGCTTACGTTGCGAAAGCAGCAATGGAGACAGGAGTAGCTCGTCGTCAAGTAGATCCAAATGAAGTTGCTGAGAAAACAAAACAATTAGCGCTGATTGGTAAAGAATAAGCGAGGAATTTCCATTGACATCATCAAATACAAAAGTATATCTCGAAATTGTAAAAAAAATCCGTTCCATTATGGAAGAGGATGGATTGGTAGCAGGGGATCGTTTGCCGTCTGAGCGGGAGCTAAGTTCACGCTTAAACGTAGGACGCTCATCTGTAAGAGAAGCATTGCGTGCTTTAGAACTGGTAGGGTTAATTGAAACGAGACGTGGTGAAGGGACGTTTATTCGAAACTTTTACGATAACGGTCTTGTACAACTAATTGCTCCGTTTCTATTGCAAGATGAGAAAACAATTCGTGATTTATTACAAACAAAACGATTGCTTGAGAAAGATATGATTCGAATTGTATGTAATTTACCGAAAGAAACATTTTCTAAAGTGCTAAGTAGATTACAGAAAGTGCTTGAAGAAAATGAAAGTTCGATTCCAATGCTTCACCAAACGTTCTTTAAAACACTAATTGAACAAGTCGATAATTATTTACTATATCGCATTTGGATGATCGTAAATGATTACGTAGCAACTCTTTCTTGTAAAGTTTCAGGAGATTCTATCGATATGTATAGAAAGCTTTATGCTACTTTGGAAGAAAAACAAGAAAATGATGCACTAAAAATTTACGATGAATTAGTAGAGAATATACAGTTTCACTCGTAATGTATAAAATTTGTCGAAATGACCATGACACGTTATGACAAACATTCTACCGCATAGCGGTTAAAGTTAAACGTAAAGAGAGAGGTTATTAGACAGATTGAGAAGATAAGGCTAACATCAAACATTGGTGTTAGCCCCATTTTCTTCTTACGCTAACCTTAGCTCTCAACGAAGGGGGTCAAATTGTGCTAAGAGATTTATTCGTGAAAAAGAAAAAGTATGCTGCAATACCTTCAGAACAAGTACGAAAAGATGTACCAGATGGCGTTATGACAAAATGTCCGAAATGTAAAAAAATCATGTATACGAAAGAACTTCTGAAAAATTTAAAAGTATGTGTGAACTGTGGATATCATCATCCTATGAATGCATGGGAGCGCCTTGATAGTATATTGGACGAAGGGTCATTCCGTGAGTATGACAAAGAAATGGTTTCATTAAATCCACTCGAGTTTCCGGGATATGAAGAGAAATTAGAGAACGATCGTAAGAAGACTGAATTGAATGAAGCGGTTGTAACTGGTGAAGGAACAATTGATGACATGCTTGTTGTTGTTGCAGTAATGGATTCTCGTTTTCGAATGGGGAGCATGGGCTCTGTTGTAGGAGAAAAAATTGCCCGTGCGGTTGAAAAGGCATACGACTTACAAGTTCCATTTATTATCTTTACTGCTTCGGGTGGTGCCCGTATGCAAGAAGGTATATTAAGTTTAATGCAAATGGCAAAAACAAGCGTAGCTTTGAAAAAGCATAGTAATGCAGGAGGGTTATTTATTTCTGTTATGACTCACCCAACGACGGGCGGGGTTTCAGCGAGTTTTGCTTCACTTGGTGATTATAATCTTGCAGAGCCAGGTGCACTTATCGGATTTGCTGGTAGACGTGTAATTGAACAAACAGTGCGTGAGAAACTACCGGAAGATTTCCAAACGGCAGAATTTTTACTAGACCATGGTCAATTAGATGCGGTTGTGCATCGTGATGATATGAAAGAATCACTTCGTAAGATTTTAGAAGTTCATCAAGGAGGGGAAATGGCTGTATGGCAGAGCTAGAATTTGAAAAACCAGTTGTTGAGCTAAGAAATAAGATCCGTGAACTGAAAGACTATACGAAAAACAGCCAGATGGACTTCAGTGAGGAGATTCGTATTTTGGAAGACAAGCTAGAAAATTTAGAGGAAGATATATACGGCAATATGAAAGTATGGGACCGTGTGCAAATTGCTCGTCATGCAGAACGACCGACAACGCTCGATTATATTGAGCACTTATTTACTGATTTTTTTGAATGTCATGGAGATCGCCTATTTGGCGATGATGCAGCGATTGTCGGCGGCATTGCGAAATATAAGGGGATGCCTGTAACTGTAATTGGGCATCAGCGCGGAAAAGATACGAAAGAAAATATTCGTCGTAATTTTGGGATGCCTCATCCAGAAGGATATCGAAAAGCACTGCGTCTCATGAAACAAGCGGAAAAGTTTAATCGTCCTATTATTTGTTTCATCGATACGAAGGGAGCTTATCCTGGTAAAGCAGCTGAAGAACGTGGACAAAGTGAAGCTATTGCCCGCAATCTATTTGAGATGGCAGGTTTAAAGGTACCAGTTATTTGTATCGTTATCGGTGAAGGCGGTAGTGGTGGTGCGCTAGGTCTTGGAGTAGGAGATTACATTCATATGCTAGAAAATTCCACTTATTCTGTTATTACACCAGAGGGTGCAGCGGCAATTCTTTGGAAAGATGCAGGAAAAGCGAAGGAAGCTGCAGAAGCAATGAAAATTACAGCAGCAGATTTGAAAGAATTAGGTGTAATTGATGAAATTATTCCAGAGGCAAAAGGTGGAGCTCACCGTAATCTTTTAAAACAGTCAGAAAATATAGACTTAATGATTAGAAAAACTTTTGAACAATTAAACGGAATTTCGAAAGATGAATTAATCGAAAAACGTTATGAAAAATATATGAAAATTGGGCAAGTTTCGTTTTCAAACGCTTCCATTGGGATAAAATAAGAAAAGCGTGCGTTCCTCTTCGCGAATGCACGTTTTTATTATGAAAAGACACATCTTCTCCATTGTGTTTTTATATTTTTTCGTGTTATTTTATTATAAGGCAAATAATCTTTATGAGGTGAGTACAAATGAAACGTATTGGTGTATTAACAAGTGGTGGAGATTCACCTGGTATGAATGCTGCCATTCGTGCAGTTGTTCGTAAAGCGATTTTCCATGATATTGAAGTATATGGTATTTACCATGGATACGCTGGATTAATTTCTGGTCACATTGAAAAATTAGAACTTGGTTCTGTTGGCGATATTATCCACCGCGGTGGTACGAAATTATATACAGCAAGATGTCCTGAGTTTAAAGACCCAGAAGTACGACTAAAAGGTATCGAGCAATTAAAGAAACACGGTATCGAAGGACTTGTTGTTATTGGTGGAGATGGCTCTTACCAAGGTGCTAAAAAATTAACTGAACAAGGATTCCCATGTGTTGGTGTACCAGGTACAATCGACAATGATATTCCTGGAACAGACTTCACAATTGGTTTCGATACAGCTTTAAATACTGTTATTGATGCAATTGATAAAATCCGTGACACAGCTACATCTCATGAACGTACATATGTTATCGAAGTAATGGGACGTCATGCTGGAGACATCGCATTATGGGCTGGTTTAGCTGATGGTGCAGAAACGATCTTAATTCCAGAAGAAGAGTATGACATGGATGATGTAATCGCTCGTCTAAAACGCGGTAGTGAACGTGGGAAAAAACACAGTATTATCATTGTAGCTGAAGGTGTTGGAAGTGCAATTGACATCGGTAAGCATATTGAAGAAGCAACAAACTTTGATACTCGTGTAACTGTATTAGGTCACGTACAACGTGGTGGATCACCAAGTGCACAAGACCGTGTATTAGCAAGTCGTCTTGGCGCAAGAGCAGTTGAGTTGTTAATTGCTGGTAAAGGTGGACGCTGTGTAGGTATTCAAGATAATAAACTTGTTGATCATGACATTATCGAGGCGTTAGCTCAAAAGCATACAATCGATAAAGATATGTATCAATTATCTAAAGAATTATCCATCTAATCGGCGTAATGTCAGATATTTGGGAACGGTTTCATAATTTTCGGAGGTGCAATATGCGTAAAACTAAAATTGTATGTACAATAGGTCCTGCTAGTGAAAGTATTGAGAAATTAGAACAATTAATGGAAGCGGGTATGAACGTTGCTCGTTTAAACTTCTCTCATGGTAGCCATGAAGAGCACGGCGCTCGTATTAAAAACATTCGTGAAGCTTCAAAGAAAACTGGTAAAACAGTTGGTATCTTACTTGATACAAAAGGTCCAGAAATCCGTACTCACGACTTCGTAGACGGACAAGCTGAACTTGTAACAGGTGCAGAAGTAGTTCTTTCTACTGAGCAAGTATTAGGTACTGCAGAGAAGTTCTCTGTATCTTATGCTGGTCTTTATGATGATGTAGACCCAGGTTCTCGCATTCTAATCGATGACGGTCTTATCGAGCTAGAAGTAATCGAAAAAGCTGACGGAAATATCCGTACAAAAGTTTTAAACAGTGGAACTGTAAAAAATAAAAAAGGTGTTAACGTACCAAACGTAAGCATTAAGCTTCCTGGTATCACTGAAAAAGACGTAAAAGATATCATCTTTGGTATCGAGCAAAAAGTTGATTTCATCGCAGCATCTTTCGTTCGTAAAGCATCTGACGTATTAGAAATCCGTGAATTACTAGAAGAGCATAATGCTCAATACATCCAAATCGTACCGAAAATCGAAAACCAAGAAGGTATCGACAATATCGATTCAATCTTAGAAGTTTCTGACGGTTTAATGGTAGCTCGTGGTGATATGGGTGTGGAAATTCCACCAGAAGAAGTACCTTTAGTGCAAAAACGTTTAATCAAAAAATGTAACGTATTAGGTAAACCAGTTATTACTGCAACGCAAATGTTAGATTCTATGCAACGTAACCCACGTCCAACTCGTGCGGAAGCAAGTGACGTAGCTAACGCAATCTTCGATGGTACGGATGCAATCATGCTTTCAGGTGAAACTGCTGCTGGTCAATATCCAGTAGAAGCGGTAACAATGATGGCTAACATTGCAGTACGTGTTGAAAAATCATTACAATACGAAGATATGTTCAAAAAACGTATTAAAGAGTTCACTCCAACAATTACAGATGCAATTAGCCAATCTGTTGCGCATACAGCACTTGCTCTTGATGTAGCTGCGATCGTAGCTCCAACAGAAAGTGGACATACTGCGAAAATGATCTCTAAATATCGTCCGAAATCTCCAATCGTAGCTGTAACATCTGACGAGCAAGTAGGACGTCGTCTTGCACTTGTTTGGGGTGTACAAGCATTTATGGCTGGGAAACGTGCAGCGTCTACTGACGAAATGTTAGATACTGCGATTCAAACAGGTATGGATGCAGGTCTAATCGGACTTGGAGACACTGTAGTAATCACTGCGGGTGTTCCAGTTGCTGAAACTGGTACAACAAACTTAATGAAAATCCATGTTGTTGGTGAAGAAGTTGCTAAGGGACAAGGAATCGGTCGTAAAGCTGCAAAAGGTAAAGTAGTTGTAGCAAAAACAGCTGCTGAAGCTGTAGCGAACGTAAACGAAGGTGATATCCTTGTTACAACAAGCACTGATAAAGATATGATTTCTGCAATCGAAAAAGCTGCTGCTTTAGTTGTAGAAGAAGGTGGCTTAACTAGCCATGCAGCTGTTGTAGGCGTATCAATCGGTATTCCTGTTATCGTTGGTGTAAACGGCGTAACAGCAACTTTAAAAAATGGCCAAGAAGTAACAGTTGATGCGGCACGCGGAATTGTTTATAATGGACATGCGGAAGTGCTATAAGAAGTAATACGGAGAGAAGGAGCGGAGTCCTTCTCTTTTTTTTACACAAAAACATGATAGAACTATTTTAAAACGTCTAAATTTGCTTTTACAAGCTGCTTGTTATGAAGTTTAATGTGAATGGATGTCTTACTTCTGTTTAGTCTATATGAGCGTTTTAGGGGTCTTTAAAGCGATTTGTGAAAGGGGTGCAGAACTGTGAAATGGTTGTTATTCTTGTTGATTTTAATACCGGCGGTTGAGATTACGGTATTAATTGGGTCGAGTCATGTAATAGGGTTATGGTCTACGTTCGCTATGATTGTATTTACTGGTGTTGTAGGTGTATATTTGGCGAAAAGGCAAGGGTTTAAAGTGCTTAGAGAGATTCAATCTAAGTTGAATAGAGGAGAAATGCCAGGCGAGGCAGTACTAGATGGTATTTTTGTATTTGTAGGAGGTATTCTTTTAGTGCTTCCTGGATATGTGACGGATGTAATGGGGTTTATTTTTGTTGTTCCTTTTACTAGGGCTTTATTGAAGCCGCTTGTTATGAAGTGGATGGAATGGAAGTTTAGAAAGAGATCTACTATTATTATTCAGAAGTAGTGCTTAGATTATAGCGATCTAAGCACTACTTTTTTTATTCTGCAAAAAGCCTGATTGGTACGGGTTAATAATTAGTGGGGGATGAACAAAGCCTGATTGATTAAAGTTTCACTTTATTGTGTAGGATATATATTTCTGATTGAACATGTAAATTGGATACTATTTGTTCTTAATGAATAGGATGTAGAAAAAATCCGCTATATTGAAGTTTTATTTTTGTGTATGAAGGATCGAGGAACGTAATGAAATCTGATAAAAGCAGGGAAATCGTTAGTTGAAGCCTTATCTTATACTGATTTGTATATTTATTCATTTACATAAAAAGTAATAAATGTAAGTAATAATTATAAAATAAATAGAATAAAAATGTATTTTAGGTTGAAAAATCCGTTTTTATATGCAAAAAAACAAGAGAATTATCCTTTTTTGGGCAATTCTCTTTTTGCATGTAGTTAGTATGAAAAAGAAGTACAAGGAATAATGAGTGGGAAATTGCACTCATTATTCCTTAAGTTTTTTGTGTGAATTAGAAATTATTGTTTTGAAGAGGGTGAACCTTTAATGTATTTCCACAAGTCATGGAAGACATGAGCTTTGTGTAATGTATTAAGTAGTACTAATGTGACTGGACCGATGATTAATCCTAAGAAACCGAAGAGCTTAAAGCCGATAAATAGAGCGACTAGTGTCGCTAATGGATCAAGACCAATATTAGATGAAAGCACTTTAGGTTCCATAATTTGTCTTTGGACAATCACGACGATGTATAGAATGAGAAGACCGATGGCGAATGCAGTGTCGCCAGTGAAAAATACGTATATAACCCAAGGGACGAAGACGGCTCCTGTCCCTAAGTATGGGAGTAAATCTACAACACCTGTAATAATCGCGATAGTAATGGCGTATGGTACGCGTAATATTAAAAGTCCGATTAGTACAATAACGGTTGTCATAGATACGAGTGTAAGTTGCGCTTTAACAAAACCGAACAAAGCTTTTCTTAAATCGACAAAAATAGTTTTTCCGTAGCCATGTACACGATTCGGTAGAAGTTTTCTTGCTTTTTGAGCAAGACGGTGCCAATCGTAACTAATGAAGAAAGTGGCTAATAAAATGAATACAAGAACAGTTAGAGTTGTTGGTAATGCACTAATGAAATTTGTTAATCCACTTATAATAGCTGTTAAAAGTTCTTTCATTTGTGTTGTTGCTTCAGTTCCTAAGTTTTGGATGTTTTGTGTAATTGTATAACGCTGCGGTTCTCCAAGATGATTAAATTTAGAAATTAAATCGTCATAGAGAGGCATAATATGATTAAGTGCAAATTGCTCTGCGAATTTAACGATATCCGGAAACTTTACTGTAACAAGTTGTAGTAAGTATGTTGTGGCAGATATTGCTTCTGTTACAAGGTATGTAACAAGCCCGACGATAGCTCCGAATACGAGAATTAAGCTAACGAGTACTGCTAGTGCGCGAGGGAATTGTAGTTTTTGATTAAGGAAATTGACGACAGGATTAATCAAATAAGCAAATGCAAAAGCGATAATAAAAGGATAGATAAGTCCTGACATGTATAGTAATACATAGAACCCAGCTACCGTTGCTACAATGACAAATATGAGTCGCAATATCATATATAGTAAGTTTCGGTTCAAAGATGTATACCTCCCATTCCAATTTGTATTAGCCTAATTCGTTCAACTTATAACGAGTAGCATTCACTGATTAAAGTTTCACTTTTATGTTATAGTGGAATGATGGATTTTCCCTGCTTTTTCAGTACATGAACGACTGTAAAAGCTTGTTGATGATGCTTCTACTATATGGTAAAAACTTCATTTTCTCTTCTTTTTATTTTACCTGTTTCTTGTTAGAAAAGAAAGGAGAGACCATCGTTTTCAAAAATGTATATATGCTTTGATTTTTTTGGGGTACAGTCTCGTTTTGTAAGTTAAAAATGCATACAAAAATGAAATTGTTGGCTTATTCTCATTGGCAAATAGACATCGATATGACATGTATAACGATAGGTTTAAAGGTATTTTTGTTTGGAAGCGAGTTCATTATTTTCAGAAAGGAAGTGCAAACATGATTAGTCAGTCAACGTTATTTTTATTCATACTACTTATTATAGGACTTATTGCTAAAAACCAATCGCTTACTGTAGCCATTGGAGTGTTATTCTTATTGAAGTTTACGTTTTTAGGAGATAAAGTCTTTCCTTATTTACAAACGAAAGGGATTAACCTTGGTGTAACAGTCATTACAATAGCAGTGCTCGTACCGATTGCGACAGGGGAAATAGGCTTTAAACAACTCGGAGAAGCAGCGAAATCATATTATGCATGGATTGCTTTAGCCTCAGGTGTGGCGGTCGCTTTGTTAGCGAAAGGCGGCGTACAATTATTGACGACGGACCCTCATATTACAACTGCGCTTGTTTTTGGGACGATTATAGCGGTTGCCTTATTTAATGGGGTGGCTGTAGGCCCGTTAATTGGGGCTGGAATTGCCTATGCAGTTATGAGTATTATACAAATGTTTAAATAAGGAATTTTATAGTAATATAAAATTTTTGAATTCTTTCTGTTCACAAAAGTCAGATAATTGTTTATAATAGAATTAGAAACTTTGAAAAGTTACATAACAGCAGAGACTTTACACCAGATAAAATAAAAACAACATAAAACAATTTTATAATGATATTGTTTTATGTTGTTTTTATCATAAAACTCTTCGGAATTCATTTTCCTCACTAACTTGTTGTTCTGAGCGTGAGGATTCGGGGAGACATTCACGCTCATGCTTTCCATGTAAGCAATGGACATTAAGAGGGGAACATCGCAACAAATGTGCATGATCGTGCATTTTGCTTGCCTAAAGAGTGAACGGGCGTTCATAATTCATAAGGGGAGCAAATAGATATAAGGAGCAAGGTTGGGAGAATTTTTCAGGAAAAGGAGAGAATGTCATGACTGTTATTCGAGGTTTAGAAGGGGTAGTAGCAACAACATCATCTGTGAGCTCTATTATTGATGATACATTAACTTATGTTGGGTATAATATTGATGATTTAGCTGAGAATGCTACATTTGAAGAAGTAGTGTACTTATTATGGCACCGTAAGCTTCCTAACGAACAAGAACTAGCGGAATTTAATGAAACTGTATCAGAATACTATAAAGTGCCAGGTGAAATTTTAACATATTTGAAACAAGTAGATTTAAAGATCGCACATCCTATGTCTGTTTTACGAACTGCAATTTCCATGCTATCATTATACGATGAGAGCGCTGAAATTATGGATGAAAAGTCCAATTATTTGAAAGCGGTTAAATTACAAGCTCAAGTGGGAACTTTAATTGCCGCTTATGCAAGAATCCGTAAAGGTTTAGATATTGTTGAACCGAGAAAAGATTTATCATTAGCTGCAAACTTCTTGTACATGTTAAATGATCGTGAGCCAAATGAAGTTGAAATTGAAGCTTTTGATAAGGCGCTTGTACTTCATGCAGATCATGAGTTAAACGCTTCTACATTTACTGCACGTGTTTGCGTAGCTACACTTTCAGATGTATATTCTGGTATTACTGCAGCAATCGGTGCGTTAAAAGGTCCTCTTCACGGCGGGGCAAATGAAAATGTAATGAAGATGTTAACTGAAATTGGCGAAGAAGAAAATGTAGAATCATATATTCATAATGCTCTTCAAAATAAAGTGAAAATCATGGGCTTTGGTCATCGTGTGTATGAGCAAGGTGATCCACGTGCAAAACATTTACGTGAGATGTCTAAGAGATTATGCGTGCTTTTAGGAGAAGAGAAATGGTATAATATGTCTATCAAAATTGAAGACATTGTAACAAAAGAAAAAGGTCTTCCACCAAATGTTGATTTCTATTCAGCTTCTGTATACCATTGTTTAGGAATTGACCATGACTTATTTACACCTATTTTTGCAATTAGCCGTATGTCAGGCTGGTTAGCTCATATTCTAGAACAATATGAAAACAACCGTTTAATCCGTCCGCGTGCTGATTATAATGGACCAACACATCAAGTATATGTTCCAATTGCACAACGATAAGCGAAAAACACTATTTCGATAGTAAAAATACGCTTTCAAAAGTCTGATTTTTTTGGGAAGATGTAATGATTAGAATATTTTAATTTGACTAACGGTTTGAACTGAGGGGTTATTCCCTCAGTTTCATACATATGAAATTTCAAACATGGGGGTTATCACATTGACGACAGGTGAAAAAATTACTGTAACTAATGGTGTTATGAATGTACCAAACAATCCGATTATTCCATTTATCGAAGGAGATGGAATTGGTCCTGATATTTGGGAAGCTGCATCTCGCGTACTAGAAGCAGCAGTAGAAAAAGCTTATGATGGTGAGAAGAAAATCGTTTGGAAAGAAGTGCTTGCAGGGGAAAAAGCATTCAACCAAACAGGCGAGTGGTTACCAGAAGAGACTTTAAATTTAATCCGTGAATATTTAATCGCAATTAAAGGTCCACTTACAACTCCAGTTGGCGGTGGTATTCGTTCTCTAAACGTAGCGCTTCGTCAAGAATTAGATTTATACGTATGTCTACGTCCAGTTCGTTATTTTGAAGGTGTTCCTTCACCTGTAAAACGTCCGGAAGATACTGATATGGTTATTTTCCGTGAAAATACAGAAGACATCTATGCTGGAATTGAATATGCACAAGGATCTCCAGAAGCAGAAAAAGTTCTTGCTTTCTTAAAAGAAGCAATGGGTGTTAATAAAATCCGCTTCCCAGAAACATCTGGTATTGGTATTAAACCAATTTCAGAAGAAGGGACAAAGCGTCTTGTTCGTGCTGCAATTCAATATGCAATTAACGAAAAACGCTCTTCTGTTACATTAGTTCATAAAGGAAACATTATGAAATTTACAGAAGGTGCTTTCAAAAACTGGGGTTATGAAGTTGCGGAACAAGAATTTGGCGATAAAGTATTTACTTGGGCTGAATATGATCGCATCGTTGAAAAAGATGGCAAAGATGCAGCGAATAAAGCGATGGCAGACGCAGAAGTGGCTGGAAAAATCATCGTAAAAGATTCTATTGCAGATATCTTCTTACAACAAATTTTAACTCGTCCACGTGAGTTCGATGTTGTTGCAACAATGAACTTAAATGGTGACTATATCTCTGATGCACTTGCTGCACAAGTAGGTGGAATTGGTATTGCACCTGGTGCAAACATTAACTATGTGACTGGACATGCTATCTTTGAAGCTACACATGGTACAGCTCCAAAATATGCAGGTTTAGACAAAGTAAACCCATCTTCTGTTCTTCTTTCTGGTGTATTATTACTAGAACATTTAGGATGGAATGAAGCTGCGAAATTAGTAACTGATTCAGTTGAGAAAACAATTGCATCAAAAGTAGTAACATACGACTTCGCTCGTCTAATGGAAGGCGCAACAGAAGTGAAATGTTCTGAATTTGCTAATGAGCTTATTAAAAACATGGATGTAGCGATAATCAAAAACGCATAATTAAAGTGGGGGGTAAATTATGACAATCAAACGCAAGAAAGTTTCAGTCATCGGTGCAGGATTTACAGGAGCAACAACAGCATTCTTATTAGCACAAAAAGAACTTGCAGATGTTGTATTAGTGGACATTCCACAACTGGAAAATCCAACAAAAGGGAAAGCGTTAGATATGTTAGAAGCGAGCCCAGTACAAGGTTTTGATGCTAACATTATTGGAACATCTGATTACGCAGATACTGCTGATTCTGACGTTGTCGTTATTACAGCAGGTATTGCACGTAAGCCTGGTATGAGCCGTGATGACTTAGTAGCAACGAACTCTAAAATTATGAAAAGTATTACGCGCGACATTGCAAAACATTCACCAAATGCAATTATTGTTGTGTTAACAAATCCAGTTGATGCAATGACATATTCTGTATTTAAAGAAGCGGGATTCCCGAAAGAGCGTGTTATCGGCCAATCGGGCGTATTAGATACAGCTCGTTTCCGTACATTCATTGCACAAGAATTAAATCTTTCTGTGAAAGACATTACAGGATTTGTTCTTGGTGGACACGGTGACGACATGGTACCTCTTGTACGTTATTCCTATGCGGGTGGCATTCCGTTAGAAACGTTAATTCCGAAAGAGCGTTTAGAGGCAATTGTAGAACGTACACGTAAAGGTGGCGGAGAGATTGTAGGCTTATTAGGAAATGGTAGTGCATATTACGCACCAGCGGCTTCTTTAGTTGAAATGACAGAAGCAATCTTAAAAGATCAACGCCGTGTATTACCGGCTATTGCGTATCTTGAAGGTGAATATGGTTATAGTGACCTTTACTTAGGGGTACCAGTAATTCTAGGTGGTAACGGAATTGAAAAAATTATTGAATTAGAACTTCTTGCAGAGGAAAAAGAAGCGTTAGATCGCTCTGTAGAATCTGTACGTAACGTTATGAAAGTTCTTGTTTAATAATTAAATATAAGCGGAAAAAGATTCGGGGCCCCGAATCTTTTTCTACTATTTAATGAAATGTTTTTTTGAAATAATATGAAAACGCTATCATTTGTAGTATCCTATAATGAAACTGTAGATTTATACTATACATTGCCCTCATCATAGTAAATTTCGGATAAGGTATCGCTTTTAGTAGGATAATAAGGTGAAAAAATCGGAGGGGGTTGTAACATGTTAAAGAAAAAAGTTCAAATTGGTCGTAAAATGGATGAAATTACAGTAGGAGAGAAACTATCTATCACTGAAAAAATTGAGGATAAAGATTTGTTATTGTATTTAGGGCTAACGAATGATGCCAATCCATTATATATTCAGCATGATTACGCATCCCAAACTCCGTATGAAAAGCCGATTGTACCAAGCATTATGCTAACGGGAATGATTACAACGGCGGTTACGAAATATTTACCAGGTCCAGGTAGTCATATTATTAGGAAGGACCTTACGTTCGTGAAGCATGTTCACCATTATGAAACGTTACAAATCCACTTTGAAGTTGTGGCTGTTTCTGAGGAGGCACATACAATTGATATGCTTGTATCTGCTCATGATGAAAAAGGAGAAACGGTTGTTAAAGGTTCATTAACGGTAACGCCACCTTTTAAATCTGTTTCCATTATGGAAAAAGCATTAGATAATTTTTAAAACATGAAAATATGAATAGCGCTAGCATACCTTTAATAAGGGAGCTAGCGCTATTTTTAGTTGAAGAATCCTTCAGCGAATCCTTCAGCGAAATCTGAACAACCCGTTTTAATCGTATCCCAGCTTGGAGCGTTAAAAGTAAGAATACATGTTACTACTAAAGTTAGAATAGGTAGTACTAGTCGCATAATAGAACCTCCATATAATTAATATTGATATATATTAATTATTATATTAAATTATCACATACTTTAATAACTGAAGTCAATTGAAGGAGGGATTTTTTAAGTGAGATGGAAAAGGGAAGACGTTATTTTTGAAACGATAAGAGAAGCTGAAGTGTGGGCAGACGGGATCGCGAATGAAATGTACGGAAGAGTATTTGATGGATATGAAACACCGGACTATAAAATAGCGTATGTTCTATCTTTTTTCTTAGCACAAAATCGAGAATTCAATGTTCATACGGAAGTAGAATGTAATGAGAATATAGAATTGTATAAAGTGTGGATAGTAACACGTTAATTGAGCCGAGTGTAATTGTTTTTAGAGATAACGAGAGCATAATCTGAATCCATGAATAGACAATTATATTGAGGGGGGACCTGTTTTCTAGTATGATGAGAATAACGGGGAAAATACTAGGATGAAGAAGGTTTCAAGTCTATAACTTGGAGGAAAAGAATGAACAATCGTATTTTAGTAGTTGATGATGAGGAATTTATCTTAACTTTAATTGAATTTAATTTACAACAAGCTGGTTTTGAAGTTATAACAGCGATGGACGGAGAAATGGCGCTTCAAAAAGCGACAACAGAACGTCCGGATTTAATTATATTAGATTTAATGCTTCCAAAAATGGATGGTATGGAAGTTTGTAAAGAATTACGATTGCAGCGTGTTATGACGCCGATTTTAATGTTAACGGCAAAAGATGATGAATTTGATAAGGTGCTAGGTCTTGAACTTGGGGCGGATGATTATATGACGAAGCCATTTAGTCCAAGAGAAGTTGTTGCTCGTGTGAAGGCGATTTTGCGTCGTACGAAATTACAGCAAGAAGAGCAAGTTGCAGAAGCGCCAGATGAAGATAGCATCCTAATTGCAGACCTTAAAATTTTACCGGAGTTTTATGAGGCTTATTTCCAAGGAAGAAAGCTTGAATTAACCCCAAAAGAATTTGAACTACTTGTTTATCTTGCGAAAAATAAAAGTCGCGTGTTGACGCGTGATCAATTATTAAGTGCTGTATGGAATTATGATTTTGCTGGTGATACACGAATTGTTGATGTTCATATTAGCCACTTGCGCGATAAAATTGAAAAAAATACGAAAAAACCGACGTACATTAAAACGATACGTGGTTTAGGATATAAATTAGAGGAGCCAAAAGGGGATGAATAAATTTCGTTCCAGGCTTCTTTTTACATTTGTTTCTCTTATTGTGTTTATTTTAGTTGGACTAGGTTTACTGTTAGAAACCGTGTTTGAAAACTATTATATAGATCATGCGAAAGAGAGAATGGTAAAAGAAACAGGATATGTTGCGGTATTAGCAGAAGAACAAGGTTTTGAGGATGTTTTAAAAAGGCCGTATGTATTTGAAAAGTTAGAAGAAAAAATACCAGCTTCTATTATATTTGTAGATGAAAAAAAGAAAGTTCAATATGGCAAAGGGCAACAATCTGCATTTAGTCAAGAGATGATTAAAGAACTTTCTGCCGAAACAGCGAAACAACGAAATAAAGTCATTACGAAAGAAACGGATCAGAAGAATGAATTTTATCATGCGGTGTTCGTTCAAGATGTAACAGGGAAACAAGGATACATTTTGGTGAAAAGTACAATTGAGCCTTTGAAAGATGTTCATCAAAAAACGTGGGGATTATTAATTATCGGATTTGTTATCGCTTGTCTTGTAGTCGTGTTTTTAGGTATGAAAATTACAGGGCAATATATTAGGCCAATTGAATCAGTTACGAAAGTTGCGATTGAATTAGCGAAGGGAAATTATAAAGCACGTGCTTATGAAAGTCATTCGGATGAAACAGGAATGCTGAGTAAAGCGATTAATATTTTAGCTCGTAATTTACAAGAGATGACACTCGAACAAGAAATGCAACAAGATCGTCTGCATACGTTAATCGAAAATATGGGAAGTGGAATGATTTTAATTGATAGCCGCGGTTATATAAACCTTGTAAACCGTTCTTATAAAGAGACTTTCCACGTAACAGATGAAGAGTATTTAGATCGCTTATATTATGAATCGTTCCATCATACAGAAATTATTGAGCTTGTGGAAGAAATCTTTATGACAGAAGTGAAAGTGCGTAAACAAATGCTATTGCCACTTGGAATTGAGCGAAAGCATTTCGAAGTATATGGAGCGCCGATTATCGGGACGAACCATGAATGGAAAGGGATTGTTCTCGTATTCCATGACATAACAGAGTTAAAGAGATTAGAACAAATGAGAAAAGACTTTTTAGCCAATGTTTCTCATGAACTAAAGACGCCAATTACTTCTATTAAAGGTTTTTCAGAAACGCTCTTGGATGGAGCGATGGATAATAAGAAATTCTGCGAACATTTCTTACACATTATTTTAAAAGAAAGTGAACGCATGCAGGGGTTAATTGAAGATTTATTAGATTTGTCAAAGATTGAGCAACAAGGGTTTAAATTAAATATGGAAACCGTTGATATGAAGGGACTTCTTGAAGATATTCATATGGTGCTTGACAATAAAGCAGGCGAAAAAGAAATCTCTTTACAAGTGAATGTATTAAAACGTGTCTCTGTCATTGGAGATCCTGGTCGTTTGAAACAAATCTTTATTAATTTAATTAATAATGCAATCGTATATACACCGGCTGGAGGCGTTGTTTCTGTTGAATTAGCAGAAGATAAATACAATGCTTATATAAAAGTATCTGATACTGGAATTGGTATTAGTAAAGATGAAATCCCACGTATTTTTGAACGTTTTTACCGAGTGGATAAAGCGAGAAGTAGAAATACTGGTGGTACAGGTCTTGGATTATCGATTGTAAAGCATTTAGTTGAGGCACATCACGGTACAATTACTGTGGATAGTGAAGTTGGGGAAGGGACAACATTTACAGTTGTTTTACCGAAATCGGCAACTGAAAAATAGGATGAAGGATATTTACAATATATTAACAATGGCTTAATTAAATATTAATAAAGCTCTGTTAATATAATACATGAAAACCCCTTCATCCAAGGAGTAATTTTGGACGAGAATAGTTATGCTGTTCTCGTCACTTCCCTTTATGCCAATATAAGTTTGATATATATGAAAGAAAAAAACCGTTATTTTTCTTCTCTCTATTAGTCATGTTAATATAGAGAGAGGAAAGGAACGGTTTTTTTCTATGTGAAAATCGTTTCAAATTTGTATGGGGAGGTTTCTGTTGTGGAAAAAAAAGTCGTATTAGTAGATGGTAATAATATCGCGTATCGTGCTTTCTTTGCACTACCGCTTTTAAATAACGACAAAGGTATACATACGAACGCAATTTACGGTTTTACAATGATGTTAATGAGAATATTAGAGGAAGAAAAGCCAACGCATATGCTTGTTGCGTTTGATGCAGGAAAAACGACATTCCGTCATAAAACGTATAGCGAGTATAAAGGAGGACGTCAAAAGACTCCACCTGAGTTATCAGAACAATTCCCGTTTATTCGTGAGATGCTTGATGCATTTAATGTACCGCGTTATGAACTAGAAAATTATGAAGCGGATGACATTATGGGGACGTTAGCGAAAGAAGCGAGTGAGCAAGGGTTTCATGTTAAGGTTATTTCAGGAGATAAAGATTTACTTCAACTTGTTTCTGATAATACGCTTGTATGTATACCTCGAAAAGGGATTACAGAAGTAGATGAATATACGAAAGAAGCTTTATTTGAGAAATACAGTTTATCACCAAAGCAAATTATTGATATGAAAGGTTTAATGGGGGACCAGTCAGATAATATTCCGGGTGTACCAGGAGTTGGTGAAAAAACTGCAATTAAATTGTTAACGCAATTTGAAACGGTTGAAGCAGTGTATGAAAATATCGATCAAGTAAGCGGGAAGAAATTAAAAGAAAAACTAGAAGCGAATAAAGAACAAGCTCTTATGAGTAAAGATCTTGCAACTATTATTACAGATGCGCCGATTACAGTGCATGTGGATGATATGGAGTATAAAGGATATGAAGCAAGTGATGTGATTCCAATGTTCGAGAATTTAGGATTTACATCTCTTTTGAATAAATTAGGTGTTACGCCAGAAGAAACAGCTCCAGCTGAATTAGATGATATTACATTTGATATTGTGGAAGAAGTTACAGAAGAAATGCTTCAGCAAGATAGTGCACTTATTGTAGAAGTACAAGAAGATAACTATCATAAAGCGGACATTCAAGGTTTTGGTATTCAAAATGAAAATGGTTGCTACTTTATTCAGACGGACATAGCACTTGCATCCGAGGCTTTCAAAGCATGGCTTGCAAATGGAGAAATGAGAAAGCATACATTTGATGCGAAGCGAGCTATCGTTGCACTCAAATGGAAGGGTATAGATATTCAAGGAATCGACTTTGATTTATTAATTGCTGCTTATTTACTTGATCCAGCTGATACGGATAAAGATTTCCGTACTGTAGCGAAAATGAAAGAAACGCATGCCGTGAAATCGGATGAAGAAGTTTATGGAAAAGGTGCGAAGCGTGCTGTTCCAGAGCTAGAAGTAGTAGCGGAGCATGTAGCTCGAAAAGTGCATGTATTATATGATGTAAAGCAAACGTTCTTGGAAGAATTAAAAAAGAACGAGCAATATGAATTGTTTACAGAGTTAGAATTACCACTTGCACGTGTACTAGCTGATATGGAAGTAAAAGGTGTAAAAGTTGATACGGAGCGCCTTCGTAATATGGGAGAAGAACTTGCGGGTAGATTAAAGGAAATGGAACAGGAAATTTATAAGCTTGCGGGAACAGAATTTAATATTAATTCACCGAAGCAACTTGGGGTTATTCTGTTTGAGAATTTAAACTTACCAGTTATTAAAAAGACGAAAACAGGTTATTCTACGTCAGCTGATGTACTAGATAAACTTATGAATCATCATGAAATTATTCCAAACATTTTACATTATCGTCAGTTAGGGAAATTAAATTCAACTTACATTGAAGGTTTACTAAAAGTTGTACATGAAGATTCATCGAAAATTCATACTCGCTTTAATCAAGTTTTAACACAAACAGGTCGATTAAGTTCAACAGATCCGAACTTGCAAAATATACCGATTCGATTAGAAGAAGGAAGAAAGATTCGTCAGGCATTTGTTCCATCAGAAGAAGGATGGATTATGTATGCGGCCGATTATTCACAAATTGAACTTCGTGTATTAGCTCATATTGCAAATGATAAAGGGCTAGTTGAAGCGTTCCAACATGATATGGATATTCATACGAAAACAGCTATGGACGTATTCGGTGTTGGAAAAGATGAAGTAACTTCGAATATGAGACGACAAGCGAAAGCTGTTAACTTCGGAATTGTGTATGGTATTAGTGATTACGGTCTTTCACAAAACTTAGGAATTACAAGAAAAGCAGCAGCGGAATTTATTGAAAAGTATTTAGAAAGTTTCCCTGGTGTACAAGAATACATGGATGACATCGTAAAAGATGCGAAACAAAAAGGGTATGTGGCTACCTTATTAAATCGTCGCCGTTACATTCCGGAAATTACGAGTCGTAATTTCAATTTACGTAGCTTTGCTGAGCGTACAGCTATGAATACACCAATTCAAGGTAGTGCTGCAGATATTATAAAGATAGCTATGATTATTATGGCAGATCGTTTAGAAGAAGAAGGATTACAAGCGCGTCTTCTTCTGCAAGTACACGATGAATTAATCTTTGAAGCACCAAAAGAAGAAATTGAAAAATTAGAGAAGCTTGTACCAGAAGTAATGGAGCATGCAATTGAACTCGCAGTTCCACTGAAAGTTGATTATTCTTACGGTCCAACTTGGTACGACGCAAAATAAGGAAGTGATGAAATGCCTGAATTACCAGAGGTTGAAAACGTCAGACGGACACTCGAACATCTTGTAACAGGAAAAACGATTGAAGATGTTATTGTTACGTATCCAAAAATAGTAAAACGACCAGATGATGCGGAAATCTTTAAAGAAATGCTCAGAGGCGAGAAAATTGAAACGATAAAGCGAAGAGGTAAGTTTTTGCTTTTATATGTAACCAATTATGTTATCGTTTCACATTTGCGTATGGAAGGAAAGTTTTTACTGCATCAAGAGGATGAGCCAATTGATAAGCATACGCACGTCCGTTTCTTATTTACAGATGGAACTGAATTACATTATAAAGATGTGAGAAAATTTGGTACGATGCATCTCTTTAAAAAAGGTGAAGAGTTGAATCAAATGCCTCTTGTTGACTTAGGTCCAGAGCCATTTGATGCTGAATTGACACCACAGTATTTACAAGAAAAATTGCAAAAGACAAATCGTAAAATAAAAGTCGTATTATTAGATCAGCGTCTTTTAGTAGGGCTTGGAAATATATATGTAGATGAAGTTTTATTCCGTTCTCATATCCATCCAGAGCGAGAAGCTGCATCTTTAACGCAAGAAGAAATCGAAAGAATTTACGAAGCAATTGTTACAACGCTAGGCGAAGCAGTGAAGCGAGGCGGAAGCACAATTAGAACGTATATGAATTCGCAAGGGCAAATTGGTTCATTCCAAGAACTTTTAAATGTGTATGGGAAAAAGGGAGAACCATGTGTAACTTGTGGCACGATATTAGAAAAAACAGTTGTTGGCGGAAGAGGGACGCATTATTGCCCAATTTGTCAGCCTAGAATATAGAAAAGAGATAACATCGGATAGGCATTTGTCATATACATACAGCAGAGCTATGTATAAGGGAGGAGCTTACCGATGTACCTTTATTTATCTCTTATTTTATTAGCTTTTACATTAAGCTTAGATAGCTGTAGTGTAGGGCTGACATATGGTTTGAGAAGCGTAAGAATTCCACTAAGATCAATTATAATTATCGGAATCTGTTCAGCGGCTGTTATGCTTGTTTCAATGGGAATTGGACATATGATTGCGAAAATATTTTCACCTGTTATCGCAACGCGTATCGGTGGGCTTGTTCTTATTGGAATAGGGATTTGGGTATTATATCAATTTTTTCGAAGTGATAAAAAGGAAGAACCGAAGCAAGAAGAGAAGGTTTGGAAACTAGAAATTGCTTCACTTGGGTTAGTAATTCAAATTTTACGGAAACCGACTGTTGCAGATTTTGATAAATCGGGAACTATTTCTGCAGGAGAAGCGCTACTTCTTGGTATCGCACTTTCCGTGGATTCGTTTGGTGCTGGAATTGGTGCATCTTTATTAGGTTATGCACCCGCTATGATGGCAATATTAGTTGCAGTTATGAGTTCTTTATTTTTGTTTATTGGAATGAAGCTGGGTACAGTTTTATCAAATATGAAATGGTTACAAAAATTTACATTCCTGCCTGGGGTATTACTCATTATTATTGGAATTTGGAAAATGTAAGTATGGGCGTGGAACATTAGTTTCGCGCCTTTTATTATGAGGAGGAGAAGTATTATGACAGTGGTAATTGGATTAACGGGAGGAATTGCAAGCGGAAAAAGTACGGTATCAGAAATGTTTCGTGGGCTAAGTATACCGGTTATTGACGCAGATGTTATTGCAAGAGAAGTTGTAGAACGAGGAAAACCAGCATATAACAAAATAGTAGAAGTATTTGGAACGGAAGTGTTACAAAAAGATGGAGAACTGGATCGGCCGAAATTAGGAAATGTTGTTTTCTATAATGAAGAAAAACGATTGCAGTTAAATAAAATTGTTCATCCTGCAGTACGTGAGGAAATGAATGCACAAAAGGAAATGTACATAAAAGAAAGTATGCAAGCGGTTGTGTTAGATATCCCTCTTTTGTTTGAAAGTAAATTAACAAGTCTCGTTGATCGTGTTTTAGTTGTAGCTGTCACGCCTGATACGCAATTAAAACGTTTAATGGAGCGAAATAATTTTTCGGAAGAAGAAGCAAAAGCACGTATACAATCGCAAATGCCGTTAGAAGAAAAAGTGAAGCATGCGGATGAAGTAATAAATAATGATGGCACAATTATGGGAACGAAAACACAATTACAGGAAATTTTAAAGAAATGGAACATTATTGACTAAAAAATTGTGAAATTAATGAAAATGCTTAGTGACATATCCCCTTTTTGTGTTATACTATTATTGGGATTGGAGATAAATAGTATAACGCATTCAAGGGGGATAACATATTATGACTCGTGTGGCAATTAATGGATTTGGACGTATTGGGAGAATGGTATTTCGTCAGGCAATAAAAGAAAGCGCATTCGAAATTGTAGCAATCAATGCAAGCTATCCATCTGAAACGTTAGCACATTTAATTAAATATGATACAGTTCACGGCAAGTTTGACGGAACAGTAGAAGCATTTGAAGATCACTTATTAGTTGATGGGAAAATGATTCGCCTTTTAAACAACCGCGATCCAAAGGAATTGCCTTGGACAGATCTAGGTGTTGAAGTTGTAATTGAAGCAACTGGTAAATTTAATTCAAAAGAAAAAGCAATTCTTCACGTTGAAGCTGGAGCGAAAAAAGTTATTTTAACAGCGCCTGGTAAAAATGAAGATGTAACAATTGTAGTTGGTGTGAACGAAGACCAATTAGATATTACAAAACATACCGTTATTTCAAATGCATCTTGTACAACAAACTGTTTAGCGCCTGTTGTGAAGGTGTTAGATGAGCAGTTTGGAATTGAAAACGGTTTAATGACGACTGTTCACGCTTATACAAATGACCAAAAAAATATTGATAACCCACATAAAGATTTAAGAAGAGCACGTGCTTGCGGACAATCAATCATTCCGACAACGACAGGTGCTGCGAAAGCGCTAGCAAAAGTTCTTCCGCATTTAAACGGAAAACTTCATGGTATGGCACTTCGTGTACCAACACCAAACGTGTCTCTTGTTGACTTAGTAGTAGATGTAAAACGTGATGTGACAGTTGAAGCTATTAACGATGCATTCAAAACTGTTGCAAACGGTGCGTTAAAAGGTATTGTAGAATTTAGCGAAGAGCCTTTAGTATCTATTGACTTTAATACAAATACACACTCAGCTATTATTGATGGCTTATCTACAATGGTAATGGGTGATCGTAAAGTAAAAGTACTTGCTTGGTATGATAACGAGTGGGGCTACTCTCGTCGTGTTGTAGATCTTGTAACGTTAGTTGTTGACGAATTAGCGAAACAAAAAAATGTGCAACATATTTAAGTGAATAAGGGAGAGGGCAAGTGAATATTGCCCTCTCTTTTTTTATTTTTTTCTGAAAAGGAAAAAAATTATATGAGTATATTTTGGAAAGTGGACATACCACGAAGCGTTGTTATTACTGTATTTGTGAATCATTTCTTTTTTTTAGGGAAAAGTAAAGAGGAAAATATGACAGAAAATCGAAAAAACTGTTGTTGCAAAATGAAAATAAACAAAGTATACTAACACTCGTAAACTTAAGAGCTGAGGTACGTAGTCACTACTTAAAGGGTTAGGACCTCTCTGGACTAACTTTCCCCCGTGGTAGTGGAGCAAGCCAAATTGCAAATTAGTTTTCAATTCGAACAGTTAGAATAAATTTACAAGGGGGAACTGTAGAATGGATACTATGGATACGATGGGTCGTCACGTGATCGCTGAACTTTGGGATTGCGATTTCGACAAGCTTAATGACATGCCGTATATTGAACAATTATTTGTGGATGCAGCACTAAGAGCTGGTGCTGAAGTGCGTGAGGTTGCTTTCCATAAATTTGCACCACAAGGTGTAAGTGGAGTAGTAATTATCTCGGAATC
>NZ_JAEHBO010000305.1:0-229 GCF_016483575.1 Bacillus cereus group sp. N12 | reverse complement strand
GGTAATAATCCCTCCTATCTGGTTGCTGTCCTAAATCTCTTTAACACAGGAGGTATCTCTATTTAGCTATGCCGGATTGGTTTGCAGAGTGGCATTGCATCTGGTTCTTGTACGATTATCCAATTTAGTATAGTCCTCGGTAGGTTGTATCTGCAGAGCATGCAAATGATTAGGTATATGCTCGATGGAATAAAATATTACTGTCTCTTATACACATCTGACGCTGCCG
>NZ_JAEHBO010000304.1:0-229 GCF_016483575.1 Bacillus cereus group sp. N12 | reverse complement strand
CCTCTTTTCCTACTGCCCCCCCCCCCCCCCAGACCTACACTTCTTCTACGGGCCGGACCGTCAGCGCTGTATACCATTGTCCCACGGGCGCTACCGGACCTCAAGGTGATCAAGGTAACACAGGCGCTACCGGGCCTCAAGGTGTTCAAGGTCAGCAGGGGCATACTGGACCAACTGGACCTGGCGGGGGTCGAGGGCGGGCGGGCGCGGCGGGGGGGGGGGGGGGGGG
>NZ_JAEHBO010000303.1:0-229 GCF_016483575.1 Bacillus cereus group sp. N12 | reverse complement strand
CTTATCCCATGTACGAAGTCCTGCTTCAACATGTCCTACTGGAATTTGATTATAAAAAGCAGCTAAGCTTGCAATAAATGTCGTCGTTGTATCACCATGCACAAGTACGATATCAGGCTTCGCTTCTTTCATTACTTTATCTAAGCCTTCTAAACCACGTGTTGTAATATCAATTAACGTTTGACGATCTTTCATGATATTCAAATCGAAATCTGGCGTAATTCCAAAG
>NZ_JAEHBO010000302.1:0-230 GCF_016483575.1 Bacillus cereus group sp. N12 | reverse complement strand
ATATTCAAGCGGATAATACGAAACGATTTTTCTAATTTTCTCCTTATGTAAAACATCCGGTGTGATAGAAATATAATAACCGTTCCTCATCATCCGTTTCATTGTCTCTTCACTTCCTTTAAACCAATGGAAGTGTGCGCGTGAAACTTTATATTCTTCAAGAAAATCACATACAGTGTCAGCATCTCCATAAACCGCATGCAATACAATTGGTAAATCATGTTTACTAG
>NZ_JAEHBO010000301.1:0-230 GCF_016483575.1 Bacillus cereus group sp. N12 | reverse complement strand
CCAATTGCTGATGTAAATACCCCTGCTGGAATTTCAAGTGGTGTGAAAACTGTACGCCCAATTAAATCTGCAGCAAGCACTAGAATTGCACCGATAATCGCCGCAACTGGGAGCAATGCACCGTAGAAAGAGCCAACTAATCTTCGTGAAATATGAGGTGCCATTAAACCGACAAATCCAATTCCTCCTGCGAAAGCGACTGCTCCACCAATTAAAGCTGTACTAAGTAG
>NZ_JAEHBO010000300.1:0-230 GCF_016483575.1 Bacillus cereus group sp. N12 | reverse complement strand
ACCATCGGCGCTAGAGAGCTTAACTTCCGTGTTCGGTATGGGAACGGGTGTGACCTCTCTGCCATCATTACCAGACTTTTATCATTATACACATTCTTTTCAGAATGTCAAAAGGAATTTTAAATATATATTCCTTCAAAACTAGATAACATCGCTACATATTATATGGTTAAGTCCTCGATCTATTAGTATTCGTCAGCTCCACATGTCACCATGCTTCCACCTCGAAC
>NZ_JAEHBO010000299.1:0-231 GCF_016483575.1 Bacillus cereus group sp. N12 | reverse complement strand
TCTGTCCCGTTTGGCCCTGTTGCCCCTGGCGTTGCTCGCTTTCCGTGCGGGCCTGGATCTCCGTGTGGACCTGTAGCTCCCGTTGCTCCTGTAGCTCCCGTTGGACCTTTAATTCCTTGCGGGCCTTGAATTCCTTGTGGGCCTTGAAATCCTTTGGCTCCTGTAGCTCCCGTTGCTCCTGTAGCTCCAGTAGCACCAGTAGCTCCTGTAGCACCAGGAGATCCTGTAGCT
>NZ_JAEHBO010000298.1:0-231 GCF_016483575.1 Bacillus cereus group sp. N12 | reverse complement strand
AGTTAGAGGAATTGGAAGAAGAAGTTGGGGAAATAAAAGAGATTGAAATGAACGGTAATGACTTACCACCGCTTTATCCAATTGGACAAATGCACGGAACATATATTTTTGCTCAAAATGATAAAGGGTTATACATGATCGACCAGCACGCAGCGCAGGAACGCATCAATTATGAATATTTCCGTGATAAAGTGGGACGAGTTACGCAAGAAGTACAAGAATTACTTGTAC
>NZ_JAEHBO010000297.1:0-231 GCF_016483575.1 Bacillus cereus group sp. N12 | reverse complement strand
ACCCATATCCCAATCAAGCCGACGACGCCCTCACACATCCACATCGGTATCATGCTCACGAATATGTATAAAATACACATGCCAAATATGATGCCGATTATGGATAAAAAACAAATGCCAAATATGATGCCGATTATGGATAACAATCAAATTGAATATTATATACCGATTAAGGATAAAACAAAAAAAGAAAATTAGATGACGGTGGTGGGGGAATCATTAATAGAAAAT